>JBEBGB010000414.1:0-4742 GCA_040081675.1 Vicinamibacterales bacterium | reverse complement strand
TTGAAACACGGAGTCGTGGTGAACCGCACGGCCGAGAACGTCATCCGGCTGTTGCCCCCGTACGTGATTACCGAGACGGAACTCGACGAAGGTCTGGCCCGGCTCGAATTGGCACTCGTCGACATCATCGGACAAGGAAACGCGGCATGACCCGAAGGGCACGAATCACTCTCCGCACAGGCGGTCCGCCGGACGCGCGCAGGCTCCACGCCCTGGTCACCGCGAGTCTGGTCGAAGGCCATCTGCTGCCGCGAACGCTCGCGGAGGTCACGCAGCATGTCGGCCGTTTCGTGGTGGCGATCCGCAGTCGGAAAATCGTGGGCTGCGCCGAACTGGCGCCACTGAGCCCGCACGTGGCCGAAGTGCGGTCGCTCGTCGTCGATCCGTCGGCGCGCAGTCTCGGCGTGGGCGGCATGATTGTCGACGAATTGCGCGCCAGGGCGCACCGCGAAGGCTTCGACAAACTGTGCGCGTTCACGCACGCGCCGGGCTACTTCATGCCGATGGGTTTCTCGATCGTGCCGCACCTCTGGGTCACCGAGAAGGTCTACACCGATTGCGTGAAGTGTCCACTGTTCCGCCGGTGCGGTCAGCACGCCATGGTGCTGCCGCTCGAATCCACTGACGTTGCGCACGACCACCATCTCTTGACGATCGCCAGACACGCATGATCACCCACTCGGCTCGCATGGTTGAAACCGTGGCTGGAGGCGTCGCCACACCATTGGGATTTCGCGCCGCCGGGCGCTACGTCGGAATCAAGGCACCCGGTCGCGGGTTGGATCTGGCGTTGATCGTCTCGGACCGGCCCGCAACTGCAGCGGCCGTCTTCACGCTGAACCGCGCACAGGCCGCTCCGGTGCTGGTCTCGAAGGAGCATCTCGCCGCGTCGAGCGGAACTGCCACGGCCGTCATCGTCAACAGCGGGTGCGCGAACGCCTGCACCGGCGAAGCCGGCCTCCAGGATGCGCACGAGATGGCGCGGCTCACAGCGTCACTTGTGGAGTGTCCGGTCGAACAGGTGCTGGTGGCCTCGACGGGCGTGATTGGCGTGAACCTGAAAATGGACAAGATCCGAGAGGGACTCGGACCAACGTTCGCGACGCTCGCCGCCGATCAGGGTCCAGCGGCGGCTCGAGCCATCATGACCACCGACCCGTTTCCGAAGGAAGCGGCGGCACGTCTCCGGATCAACGACGCCACCGTCACGATCGGGGGGATGTGCAAGGGCTCGGGCATGATCGAGCCGATGATGGCGACCATGCTGGGGTTTGTCACCACGGACGCCGCAGTGCCGCAGGCCCTGCTTGCTCGCGCACTTCGAGACGCGGTGGATGACACCTTCAATGCCATCACCGTCGACGGCGAGTGTTCGACCAACGACTGCGTGATGATCCTGGCCAACGGCGCGAGCGGCGTCACCATCGACGACCAGTCGTACGACATCTTTGCCGAGGCCCTCAAGGCCGTCTGTCTGCCGCTGGCTATGGCCATCGTGCGCGGCGGCGAGGGCGCCACGAAGCTGGTCACGGTGAATGTCACGGGCGCCCGGTCGGTCGAGGACGCACGGCGGTGCGCGAAGGCCATCGCCAACTCACTACTGGTGAAAACGGCGATTCACGGCGGCGATCCGAACTGGGGACGTCTCATCGCCGTTGCTGGACGCGCAGGTGTGGCCTTCGAGCTCGAACGCGCAGAGGTCACGATTGGCCCGATCGTACTCTTCAAGAACGGCCGGCCGTACGACGATGCCGCGCCAGAAGCTGCGAACTACCTGAAACACACCGAGGTCAGCGTCGGCGTCGATCTCGGCGTGGGACCGGAGTCTTCAACTGTGTGGACCTGCGATCTGAGTGCGGACTACGTCCGCATCAACGCGGATTACCGGACCTAGCGGCCTCGTGACCATGCATACCTTCGCGCCAGCCCGCAAAGACTTTCTGTCGGTGCTCGATTTCGAGCCGTCGGAGCTCGAGCGCTGCCTCGAGATCGCGGCACACGTGAAAGCCGACCGTCCCCTTGGCCGCCAGGCTCCGACCTCCGCCGCACTCGAAGGCCGGCACGTGGCGATGCTGTTCGAGAAGGCGTCGTTGCGAACACGTTCGACCTTCGAAATTGCCACCGTCGAACTCGGCGGCAACGTCGTGTCGCTCCAGCCGGAATCCGCACTGGGGAATCGCGAGCCTGTCGCCGACGTCGCACGCAATCTGGAACGCTGGGTGGACGGCGTCGTCATCCGCACGTTTTCACAACGGGTACTCCAGGAGTTCGCGGCAGCGGCGCCGCACCTGCACGTCATCAATGCGCTCAGCGACGACCAGCACCCGTGCCAGGCGCTTGCGGACGCCATGACGCTGCGTGAACAGTGGGGCAGCGTTCGGGGCCGGACGCTTGCCTACGTCGGAGACGGCAACAACGTCGCCGTGTCGCTGGTACACGTGTCGGTCATGCTCGGCATGCACGTGCACGTTGCAAGCCCGGACGGGTACCAACTGCCGGCAGGCACGGTGCAGCAGGCCGCCGCCGCTTCACGGCACGGTGCGCGCCTTCGCCTGTTCACCGATGCCGACGATGCCGTCGCCGGTGCAGATGCGGTGTATACCGACACCTGGACGTCGATGGGTCAGGAAGCCGAGGCCGACGCCCGGCGTCGCGTGTTCGCGCCGTATCAGGTGAACGAGGGCCTCATGTCGCAGGCCAAACCCGGTGCGTTGTTCATGCACTGTCTGCCTGCACACCGCGGAGAGGAAGTGACGGCCGACGTATTCGAGTCAGCCGCATCGGTGGTGTTCGACCAGGCCGAGAATCGGCTGCACGCGCAAAAGGCCCTGCTGTCGATGCTGCTGTCCGGCCCACGCGTCTGATGGCCGCCAGCGTATAATCCCGGCGCAGATGCCTCCCGCGCGAGCACCCTGGCTGGCGAGCTACGACCGCGGTGTGCCCGCGACACTCGCGCCGTACCCAAACCGCACGATCCTCGACTTCGTTACTGATCAGGCACGATCCAGACCGGATCGGCCCGCACTGCTGTTCAAGGGTGCGGCTGTATCGTGGGCGAAACTCGAGCGCGACAGCGATGTGTTCGCGAGTGCTCTTCGTGCGATCGGCGTCGGACGCGGCGACCGTGTGGGGCTGGTGCTGCCGAACTGTCCACAGTTCTACGTGGCGGAACTGGCCGCGTGGAAACTCGGCGCCATCGTGGCGCCGCTCAACCCGATCTACACGGAACACGAACTCGAAGGCCCCCTGCGCGACAACGGCGTCGATACCGTGGTCACGCTGACGCGCTTCTACGAACGCATCTCGCGCGTCCGGGCACGAACGCCGATCAAGCGCGTGATCGCAACCAACATCAAGGAATACTTTCCTCCTCTCCTGCGGTTGCTGTTCACGGTGGCGCGTGAGAAGCGCGACGGCGATCGCGTGGCCATCGCACCCGCGGACTACGAGTTCGGGTCGATGATGCGCGCGCACGCACGCGATCCGTTCGAGCGAGAGCCCATCACACCAGACGATCCCGCCGTGCTGCTCATGAGCGGCGGAACGACAGGGACGCCGAAGGGCGTGCTGGGACGCCACGCCGCATACGTGCTCACAGGCCTGCAGATCACGGCATGGACCGAATCGGTACTGACGAAGGGAGACAGCGTCATCATGCTGCCCCTGCCGCTGTTCCACGTCTATGCCAATGTCGGCGTGCAGCCCCTGGCCATCATCACCGGCAACCCAATCGCGCTGGTGCCAAACCCGCGCGACCTGAGCGATTTGATCGCGACCATCAAGCGGGTCAAGCCAACGTTCTTCACGGGCGTACCCACACTGTTTGTCGGCCTGCTCAATCACCCGGAGGTGCAGGCGCGAAAGGTCGACTTCAAGTCGATCAAGATCTGTTTCTCTGGCGCAGCGGCGCTTCTTGCGGAGACCAAGTCGCGCTTCGAGACGATCACGGGCGGCCGCATCGTCGAGGGGTATTCGCTCACCGAAGCGATGATGGCCCTGTGCGTCAATCCCGTCGAGCGAGCCAACAAGCTCGGCTCTGTCGGCTTGCCGTTGCCCGACGTGGCGGTTCGCATCTACGACGGAGACGAGGGCATCCGCGAGATGCCTCTGGGCGAGACTGGCGAGATCTGCTTCTCCGGCCCACAGCTGATGATCGGCTTCTGGAACCGTCCGGAAGAAACGTCGGGTGTTCTGCGGGACCACGTCGATGACGAAGGCACGCGGCGTTGGGTGCACACCGGCGACCTGGGCTACATGGACGAGGACGGCTACCTGTTCATCGTCGACAGGAAGAAGGACCTGATCAAGACGAGTGGTTACCAGGTGTGGCCACGCGAAGTCGAAGAGGTGCTTGCGGCGCATCCGTCAGTGGCGGAAGTCGGCGTGGCGGGCGTCCCCGACCAGACCAAGGGCGAGGCTATTCGCGCATGGGTCGTGCTGCGCCAGGGGCAGCAGGCTACGGAGGCCGAGTTACGCGCGTTCTGCCGCGAGCGATTGGCGCCCTTCAAGGTTCCGAGCCGCGTCGAGTTCCGCACTGATCTCCCCAAGACGATGGTCGGCAAGGTCCTGCGCCGGGCGCTGAGAGACACGGCGTCAGCGTCCTGACGGTCGCGCGTCGCCGGGGACGCCACGACGCAGGACACCCGGTCGATGCCGGCGACCACGCTACGCAGGAGCGCAGCATGTCCATGGATCCCACGTTCCTGTTCCTGTCGCTCATTCCCGGTGGCGTCGGGTTTGTG
>JBEBGB010000413.1:0-4744 GCA_040081675.1 Vicinamibacterales bacterium | reverse complement strand
ACTAGCTACCGAGCCGGAGGACCAGCAGCTCTCCGCTGTACCCAGGTCCTGCGATCGACACCGTGATGTACTGCTTGCCGTTCACCATGTAGGTCATCGGCGATCCGGTTTGTGGAGCCGGCATGTACACCGCACCCACTTCGCTGCCCGTCGCCTTGTCATAGGCACGCAGCATCGCTCCGCGCTGACCGTTCGGCGCGGTGAAGAACCCGCCTTCACCAGCGATCACCAGCGACTTGGTCGTCAACACACCAATACGACCCTGCCGGCCCGTGCGCGGAACGTTCAGTCCCTTGAGCGCTGGATGGTTCTTGATGTTGTCCGGCGTCTCGCCGTGCGCAATCTGCCAGACCTTGGTGCCTTCGTTGAGATTGAGCGCTGTGATCGTCGCGTACGGCGGTTTCAGAATCGGGAGGCCCTGAACAGTCAGGCCGCCGCCACCTTCACCACCGCCTCCCGGAGCACCGCCTCGGCCAGCGGGCGGTGCAGCGTTCGGGTTCCGCGCGGCGCCCATGACGAAGTCCATGTCGGACCGGCCACCTTCAGGCTTGACGAGTCCGAGCGACTGCGCGCCCGAGTTCGAGAAGATGTAGAGGATGTTCGTCTCGGGATCGAGGGAGCCGCCCTGCCAGTTGGCGCCGCCCGTGACGACCGGCGAGATCAGCGTGCCGAGCGGACCGGGCCACGTGCTGACGATCGGCGGCGTAAACAACGGACCGAGCTTGTAGTTGGTCGCAATCCGCTTGGCTTCAGCGTTCAACTCCGGCGTGAAGTCGATGAAGTCGGCCTCGGATACGCCCTGGCGCTCGAAGGCTGGTGGCTTGGTGACAAACGGCTGCGTGGGCGAATACCACTCGCCGGGCACGGTGCCCTTTTCAACGGGCCGCTCTTCGATCGGCCACACCGGCTGACCGGTCACGCGGTCGAACACGTAGACCCAACCTTGTTTGGTCGGCTGCGCCACGGCTTTCACGACCCGACCATTGATGTTCAGATCGGCCACGATCGGCGCACACGGAATGTCCTGGTCCCAGATGCCGTGATGCACGAGTTGGTAGTGCCACTTGCGGACACCGGTCTTCACGTCGATGGCGACAACGCTCTCGCTGAAGAGCGTGTTGCCTGGGCGATGGCCGCCGTAGTAATCGCCTGTTGGAAGTTCGACGGGAAGGTACACGAGCCCCAGCTCGGGATCGGCGCTCATCTGCGCCCACACACCAGTGTTGCCGGTGTAGGACCACGAGTCGCCCTGCCAGGTGTCGTTGCCGAACTCACCGGGCCGAGGAATCGTGTGGAAGATCCACAGACGTCGCCCGGTGCGCGCGTCGAATCCGCGCACGTAACCCTTCTGGTTCGTCTTGCTCTTCGGCACGCTGCCCGCGAGGTGCGCGGCGCCGATGATGACCACATCGTTCACGATGATGGGCGCCGAGTGAAGACCCACCTCGCCGGTGATGAGGTCCATCGGCTGGTCGTCGTTCTCCTTCAGGTCAACCACGCCGGCCTTACCGAAGGTCGACACGCGCGCCCCCGTCTTCGCGTCGAGGGCAATCATCTGGTAGCCCGGAGTGACGTAGAGAATCCGGTCTTCCTTGCCGTCGGTCCAGTAGGTCAGACCACGACCCGAGAGCTGACGTGGGGCCGACTCGCCGCGCTTCCCTTCGTTCATGCTGTGCATCCACAGCATCTCGCCCGACTGCGCATCCGCCGCAACGACGGCGCGACGCGTGCCGGCCGTGAAGTAGAGCACGCCCTTGACCATGAGCGGCGTGGTCTGGAGCTGAAACTCCGGGCGCGGACCCATCAAGTCTGTCTTGACCCGGAATGCCACTTCGAGCTTGCTGAAGTTGCTGGCATTCACCTGGTCGAGCGGGGAGTAGCGCGTGCTGCGCAGATCGGCGCCGTAGGTCTGCCACTCGCCGTTCTGCGTGCCGTAGACGTGCGGAGGCGTCGCCGGCGCAGCGGCGCGCGCCGCCGGCCGTGCTGTCGGTGCCTGCGCCCTGGCTGGCGCCTGCCCCTGGCCGATGGTGGGCATCGTGGCCCACAGCACCAACAGGGCTACTGGACTGAGCCGAACGGCCCAGCGCCACAGATATCGATTCATTAAGTGCTCCTTGTCCTCGTCTAGCCGGAGTGGATGAAGAGGCGAGACATTCTAAAACATTTGCGAGGCCGGAAATGGAAAACGGGCGAGGGACCACCACGAAGCAGCGCGTTTGCGCGGACTCCGTGGTGGACGATGAGGGTTACTGCTGCGCGCCGGTCGCCGCGCCGGTTTTCGGGAGATCGCGAACGGTTCCGAAGAAACCGATCATCATTTCTTCCCAGGTCTGATCGCCCCACTTCACGGCCTGGGTCGGGTCCGGGTTGAACTTGTTGTTCGCCGAGTTGTCGTAGTGCGCAATCACTTCGAGCCTGGTGCCTTTGGGCAGCAGCATGGGCTCCGCAAGCTCGTAGGTGATCTGCCAGTTGAAATCGTAATGGGGCACCGACAGCAGCGTCTCGCTGCGGCCATCCGCATAGTGGACGATGTAGGTCATGTCCTTGCCGCGGACGTGCATGTGCGGTGTCATCGAGGTCAGCAGCGTGTCCTGCGGCAGCATGCTCACGGCGCGCACTTCGTAGTTGCCGTCGTTTGGCGGAATCACGAAGCGCGGATTGATGGCCAGGCCGCCGGCCGCCGTCTTCACTGGCGGTTCCTTGGCGTAGATGATGCCGACCTCGGTGCGGTCCATCGCTTCTGTGCCGTTGGTCGTGTAGTGCATCTGGAGAATGATGTCCTGCTTGCCGCGCAGGAGACGCGCGACGCCGTCCGGAAACACCACGCCAGGCTTGTTCGGCGTCACGCCGCCGATGTTGTTCGGGCCGAGCACGCCGGCTTCGCTGATCGGCTTGTCGCTCGGCTGCGTGTACGCGATGACGTGATGTACCTGCGCACGCGCGCCCGGCTTGATCTCGATCGCCTTGATCCAGCGGTCCTCGGTCAAGTTCACGGGAATACGGATGTATTGATAGTCCACGGCGCCGTTCGCGGGGATCGTGAACGGCTCGACCATCGCAAACACCGCGTCCGGCTTGCCGATCGTCCAGCCTTCTGGCATGTTCGGCAACGTCGGCATGTCCTTGTCGTCGCCCTTCGGGGCGCCGCCATCGACCCAGCGGACGATCGTGTCGACTTCCTTGTCAGTGAGCCGCGGGTCGTTCTTGAAGTGGCCAATCGCGGGGTCCGCGTTCCACGGCGGCATCTGGCGCGCCGCGACCCGACGTTTCATGACCTGCGCGTAGGGACGGGCATCTTGATACGTCACCAGCGACATCGGCGCGAACATCGTCGGCCGGTGACACTCGACGCAGCTCTTGTAGAGAATCGGCGCGACGTCCTTGGCGAAGGTCGGTGCGGCATCTGCAGCGGCGCCGACGGAAGCCGCGCCCAACAGCAGCGCCAGCGCAACACCGAAAGTGCGTATTCTCACGAGCTCCTCCTGAAATGCGCGTCCCGCCGTGGAATGATCGCAGCATTTTGACACGATTCAAGACCATTCGCTGACCGCTGAAACGCAGACTTTCGGCGCTCGAAGGTCAGGCCTCGACCTGACTGATGGATAACTTATCGGCATCCCGCACGACTTGCCTCGGCCGGGCTTGTACTGTTTCACTGCGTACGGGGCCATTGGCCGTATGGTTTTGGTCGGCCGCAGCCTGCCGGATTCGGGTTGAAAAGGGGGCGCGGGGCCGGGATTAATACTGAAAATCCGACGAATTGTTCTGTCAGAGCGTTGACGGCGTTCTTCCCCAAGCATGCCCGAGGTAGTGTCCGGACGGGCTGGGCACGGGCTTTGTAGGCAAAAGAAGAGGAGAAATGCGTTCCGTCAAAGCTCTCGACGACAACCCGCTGCCACAGACTCGGTCTGAGCTGTACTCCTGGGTCCAGAACCATTTCGATCTCACAGCGGACGGCGAAGCCGCGCTGTTTGCGGCCATTGAAGCGGTCTTCACCCGGCACGAGCGGCTGTGGCAGCAGTCGAAGCACGAGGCCATCCAGGCACTGTCGGCAGGTTTTGCCGATAAAATGGCGCGCGTTACCAACGAACTGCAGGCGAAGGACGCCACGGTCATCAGCATCTCGAGGTACTTCGAGGGTCTGGTCGCGGATCTCACCGACAAGTCGCAGCGAGATCCCAAGACGAAGCTGATGAACTTTCAGCGCTTCACCGAGCAGCTCGAGTCGTTTCTGGCGCTCGAGCAGCGCGGACGATGGTGTGCGGTGGGGCTGGTCGATATCACCGGCTTCAAGTGGTACAACGACGCGCTGGGCCACGCCGTCGGCGACCGCGTCATTGAACGCGTCGCCAATCTCCTGCGCGAGCAGGTGCGCTCCGAAGACCTCCTCGCGCAAGAGCGTTCAGGTCATTCGTCGCGCGAACTCCATGCGCGCCTCGGCGGCGACGAGTTCTGCTTTCTCATTCCGGACCTCGGCGAATGGAATCTGGCCTACGCCGTGGCCGAGCGTTTCCGCGAGGCCGTAGAACGGTTCGACTGGACCACCGAAGATCCGCGCCTCGCCGATCAACCCGTCCACGTGGACGTCGGCGTCGTCTGCCTGAAGCTGGGACGCGTGGCCGAACGTCGTTTCATTGCTCGACGTCTCGCTGCGGCGCTCATTCATCGCGCCGACAAGGTCATGTACGAAGCCAAGGGCGAGCGCGCGCACCACATCTATCTTCAGCGTGTCCGCCTGCACGAC
>JBEBGB010001289.1:0-1130 GCA_040081675.1 Vicinamibacterales bacterium | reverse complement strand
ATCTGGAGCGCGAAACTCTCTGCCTTGCCGAGCGGACCAATGTCCGGATCGCCCGGCTTCATCGTGACTTCAATCTTGGCGTTCGCGGGAAGTTCGATCGGATCTGCGAGCCAGTAGCGGCGTGGCCACTCGGGACGTGGATTGCGAAGCTTGAGCAGCGTGACCTTGCGACCGGACGCAACGACCGCGTTGATCTCGACCGACGCGTAGGCGTTGTCCAGCATCGGCCGCAGCGCAACGACGCGCCCGCCGTTCTTCATGACGCCGCCGAACGAAAGCGCCACCGCTCCGGCGGGGTCGCTCTTTGGTCCGTCGATCGTCGTCGATTCGATCGACTTTCCGGACAGCGGCTCTTCGGTGAAGTAGAGCCCGACGATGCTCTTGTCGACCAGCGCCTTCTGCTCGTCCTGCCACGACTTCTTGTAGTCGACCTTCAGGTGCAGCTTCGCACCCGGGGCGAGCTTGAATGCGGCGCCGCTCGGCGGATCGACCGCATCGTCGCCAGGTTCCCACACCGCGAGAACCGGGCCGCCGTCAACGCTGATGTAGGCTCGCCGCACCATCGACGCAATGCCCGGCATCAGGTCTGCCGCCTTCACCCACTTCGCCTCGGTGAAGCTTGTCGGGATCGTGAAGTCTGCAGATGCCTGCATCACGCCCGCGGCCATGGTGTAGGGCTGCGGCGTCGGCAGTTCGGCGTCGGGCTTGCCGGCCGCCCAATCCTTGCGCGGAGCCACGGTCGGCAACGTGATGGCCAGGTTTCCGTGCGGTGTGCCGCCGGTCGCCCAGGTGATGATCTTGTCCAGTTCGCGCGGTGTCAGGCTGTGGCTGCTGCGCACTGCCGGACCCGTGGGGTCTGCGTACCACGGCGGCATCGCGCCGGCGAGCAGCATCTCGCGGATGGACTCGGCCCACGCGACCGCACCACCGTCCTTGTCGTAGGTCATCAACGACATTGGCGCAGGTCCGCCCTCGACGTGACAGCGTCCGCAGTTGTCGCGAAGCAACGGGAAGATGTCGGTGTTGTACGAGTAGGGCGACGTCTTTGCCTTGTGCGCGTCCACCGTCGTCGAGGTGGACGTCAACATGAGGCCGAGCGAGGCCAGCGCGATTGTTCCGCATGCGAGTAC
>JBEBGB010000412.1:0-4749 GCA_040081675.1 Vicinamibacterales bacterium | reverse complement strand
CACCATGACCCGAGTCGCCATCTTGTGGCACATGCACCAGCCGTACTACGAGGACCTCGTCACCGGCGAGCACGTCCTGCCCTGGGTTCGTCTGCACGCTTTGAAGGACTACTGGGGCATGGCGACGTTGCTCGACGAGTTTCCGGACGCCCGCGTCACCTTCAACCTGGTGCCGTCGTTGCTGGTGCAGCTCGAAGCTTTCGCGGCCGACCGTGCACAGGACCGCTTTCTCGACCTGGGCGCGAAACCCGCGCACGACTTGTCGCCGGAGGATGTGCGGTTCATGCTGCGCAACTTCTTCCACGCACAGCGCCAGCGCATGATCGACATCCATCCGCGGTACGCAGAACTGCTGTCGCTGCGTGGCTGGAGCGTCAGTGACGCGGACATCGACGCCGCTGCCAGACGATTCTCGGTCGACGATCTGCGCGACCTGCAGGTCTGGCAGAAGCTTGCGTGGATCGACCCCGCATACATGGATCGCGATGCGCGGGTGCGACGCCTGCTGGAGCGCGGCCGCGGCTTCAGCGAAGCCGACAAGACGCTGCTGCGCGAGGTGGAACTCGAGCTGCTGAACGCGGTGATTCCGGCGTACCGGCGCGGCGTCGAGTCTGGCCGGATCGAAGTGTCGACGTCGCCGTTCTATCACCCCATCTTGCCGCTGCTGTGCGATACGGACGTCTACGCGCAAACGCATCCCGCGGCGCGCCCGCCTGCACGTCGATTCATGCGGCCCGACGATGCCCTCGAACAACTCGAGCAGGCGGCGACCTACTACGCGCGTTTGTTCGGGCGCAGGCCGACCGGACTGTGGCCGTCGGAAGGCTCCGTTTCAGACGCGATGGTGCCCTTGGCCGCGAAGGCGGGATTTCGCTGGATGGCGACCGACGAGCTGATTCTGGCTCGGACCCTTGGAGTCGGATTCGGACGTGACGGCGGCGGAGTGCCCGAACACGCCCCGCAGCTCTATCGGCCCTACATCGTCGGGCAAAAGGGCGCGGACATCGCCTGCGGATTCCGCGATCACGCGTTGTCGGATCTGATCGGATTCGTCTACGCCGGATGGTCGGCGGACGCCGCCGCAGACGACTTCGTCGGCAAACTTGCCGCCGCGGGACGCCGCGCGCGTGCCTCGAGCGGCGGGGAAGACGCCACCATCTTCGTCATTCTGGACGGTGAAAATGCCTGGGAGCACTTCGAGGGTGGCGGACGACCATTTCTGAGAGCGCTGTACCAACGGCTCTCGACGCATGCGGAGTTGCGCAGCGTGACGATGGCCGAGGCGTGTGCGCCCGCACAGCATCGGCTCGAGCACATTGCGCCGGGTTCATGGATCGATGCGAGTTTCTACATCTGGATCGGTCACGCCGACGACCAGCGCGCCTGGGGACAGGTCGCAGAAGCTCGGCAAACGCTGGACGAGGCTGCGCCCTGGGTCGATCCGGAGTCTCTGGCACGTGCTCGACAGGAGATGTTCATCGCTGAAGGTAGCGATTGGTGCTGGTGGTACGGGGACGACCACTCGTCAGACCACGACGCTGAGTTCGACGAGCTGTTCCGGCGTCACCTCAGGAACGTGTACGCGCTCATCCGGCGGCCGATTCCCGACGACCTCTTCATGACCAATATCAGCGGAGGCGGATCGGCGGTGACGCTCTCGCTGCCAGTGGAGCGCATCTCACCGGTGCTGGACGGTGAAGAGACCAGCTACTTCGAATGGCGGGCGGCGGGCAGCTATCAGGTCCAGGCTCTCGCTGGCGCCATGCACCAGATTGATCGGCAGCAGGTCGTGTCGAGCGTCCGGTTTGGCTTTGACGTCGACTCGTTCTATCTGCGCCTTGACCCGACCGACGATGCCCCGGCCATGATGGCACGCGGGGCGTCCTTCGTGCTCCATTTCGTCCGCCCGGCTGGGCTGAAGCTGGAGTGCAAGCGTGGCGCAGACGGACGGACCATCCTGCAGGCTTCAAGGCGGGAAGGCGGCCAGTGGACAACGGTCGCGCACAGTGGTCTTCAGGCTGCAGCTGGTCGAATTGTCGAGCTGAAGGTTCCTCTGGTCTTGGCTGGTCCTGCAGTCGATCGACTGTCGTTCTTTGTGGCCGTTGATGATTCACAGGCCCGAGAGCTCGAGCGGCATCCGGCTGGCCGACCGTTCGAATTGCCGGTTCCGGACGGACGATTTTCCGCGCTGAACTGGACGGCCTGACTCGACGAGCCCCCCGAAGCGCCCGCGCGCAGATCAGTCCCCGTCGACTCGAGAGCACGCTAGGGCGTTTGCCCGGCCTATAGGCGCACAGGATATCAACAGGGCTGTTTTGTGGGCTATATACATTGAGTCCGATAATGAATGTTATGTTACGTAATGGATGGCTGGACTTCAGGCGATGGTCTGCGGTGCCGAGTCTCGCATCATCGCAACGCCCATGGCTCGGTGTGGGATCTGCTGGAGCGTCACTCGCTCGTGCATTGGCGAGCTCGCCTTTGGTGCCGTCAGCTGCGCCAGTTCGAAACGGCGCCGTGATGTTGGGATTCTGAGTCGGATCGAGACCTCGATGGCCTGCGACGCGAACTGTCCTTGGATAGGATGACGTCGCCCTCTGCGCTTCGTTCTTGGCTTCCTTGTTCCTGGGCCGTGCGTGGTCTCTCGTCCGTCCGTCGTAGCTGGTTGACCGGTCGGCGAAGTCCGCAGGGCCGACGGACAGGCCAAGAACGAAGAACGAAGCACCAAGAACGACGGTGAGCGAAGCCTAGAACGCTCTGGTGTGTGCGCCTTCCGGCGTTACTCGGCCTCGCGCAGGTCCTTCAGGATTGCCTCGAGCGCGCTGATAATTTCATCCTTCTGAACCTTCGACTTGGTAAAGCTCAGTTTCAGGTTGAACAGCTTCGTCGGCGGCCGATAGGCGAAGGTGAAGTGCTTGGGCCGCCCCTGCTTTGGCCTGGCGACGGCCTGGCGGACTTCCTCGCGTGTCGCTCCGCCAGCGCTGGCGATCTTCTCCACCAGGGCGGACATTTTCTCTGGTGTATCCTGCCTAACAACCTGTAGAAGCAACGACTTAGAGGAAATGTCGGCCAGCCGACAAAGATTGCGAATGGGTCCCGGCATCTGGACGAGCGAGAGCGACTCCGTGACGGAGGTTCTCGACTTCCCCAGGCGCCTGGCAAGATCTTCGTGGGTATATCCGCATCGCTCAGCAAGGCTGTGGAGCGCCTCGGCTTCTTCGAAGGGCGTCAGGTCCTTGCGCTGGAGGTTCTCGATCAGCGCCAGTTCGATGACTTCCGTGTCGTCGACGTCGCGGATGACCACGGGAAGTTCGCGCAGCCCAGCCTGCACGGACGCCTGGTATCGGCGCTCTCCGGCCACGATCTGGAACCGGTCTCCGCGCTGGCGGACCACGATCGGCTCGATGATGCCCTTCTCCGAAATGGAGGCGATGAGCTCCGAGAGATCGCCCATGACCTGACGTGGCTGATCAGGATTCGGGTCGACCTGGTCGATGCCGATCATCCGGCCGACAGGGGCTCCGGCGGACGCCGCGAGCGCGGACACGTAATGCTCGTCGTGGCGCATTGCGATTGAAATGGGTAAGCCTCGTCTAGACACGGTCGATGACCTCCTCGCACAGCCGGTAGTACTCAGTCGCCCCAGTTGAGTCGGGAGCAAAGGTGAAGATCGATTCCTTATAGGCCGGGCTTTCTTCGAGCCTGACGCTCTTCGTGATCACAGTGTTGAAGACTTTGTCCCCGAACACCTTCTGAATCTGTCCCTTGATGTCACGAGCCAGCGCTGTGCGCTTGTCGTGCATGGTGATGAGCACGCCCAGGATCTTCAACGCGGGATTCGGACGCTGACGCACCCGCTCGATGGTCTCGAGCAAGTCGTCGGTGCCCTCGAGCGCGAAGTACGACGACTGGATCGGAATCAGTAGATGCGTCGCCGCGACCAGGGCGTTGACGGTGAGGAGCCCAAGGGTCGGCGGACAGTCGATGACGACATTCGGATACTCCGCCAGGATGGGTTCGAGTTTGTCTTTGAGGCGAAAATGCGCGTCCATCTCCCCCACCAGCTTGGCCTCGAGCTTTGCAAGAGCGATGCGTGAGGGCGCAATGGCGAGATTGAGGAGCGGAGACTGGATGATGACGTCGCTCATGGCGACGTGTGACTCCGAGATCGCGTCGTACACGCTGTGCTGGACAGTCGACATCTCGAGAAACGACATCGTGCTGTTTGATTGCGGATCGAGGTCGATGAGCAGCGTGCGCTTGCCGCGCAGGGCGAGAGCCGCGGCCAGATTGATGGCAGTGGTGGTCTTGCCCACACCGCCCTTCTGATTGGCTATGGCGACGATCACGGGGTGCTGAATTCTACGCCGGATGAGGCGCGAGTTACATCTTGTATTTGCCGAGATCCTCTGGGTCGAGGCTCTCGAGCCACTTGTGGAGGCGGTCGGCGTCCGGCTTCTCTGGAGCGAAATCAACAGTCTTGGCGTGCTCGATGACGGATTCTTCCACGAAGATCGGTGCGCGCGTGCGCAGCGCGAGCGCAATGGCGTCGCTCGGCCTGGCGTCGATGGCCATCGATTCGCCGTTGCGGTTCAAGTAGATGAGCGCGAAGTAGGTTGTGTCTTGCACGTCGCACACGACAATTCGCTCGACGGTGGCCTTCAGGTCGTGGATGACGTTCCGCAAGAGGTCGTGGGTCATGGGCCGTGGCGTCGCCACGTTTTCGATCTGCAGAGCGATGGCATTCGC
>JBEBGB010001288.1:0-1131 GCA_040081675.1 Vicinamibacterales bacterium | reverse complement strand
TGTCCGGGTCCTCCGCGTCCCTGCGCGGCCGTCGCGCGTTCCGTGGACGGTGGCACCAGACCCTTTGCGCGCATGTACACCGCGCCGGTTCCGTACATCTCGTTGCTGTGCGTGAGGACGTTTGCGAGCAGCGCGGCCCGGGCAATTTCGCCCTGGCCCTGCTTGACCATCTCGGTCGCGTTCTGATCGGTCAGGGCCGCAAATGCCTTGTCGCAGAGCGCGAACGAGTCGGCGAGCGCCTTCTGGAACTCTGCCTTCGTCTTGAGTTCTGTTTCCAGGTTGTGTCCCTGATTCGGGTTGGGCTGACCGAGCGCCGCTGCGCACGATCCGAACTGTGCAGTCGCCACGTGGGCAAACAACTGCCCGTAGGTGCGGAGCTCTGGAGCGGGACCGGGCTTGAAGCCGTAGTCCGCCTCCGGCATCTTCGCGGCTTCTTCGGTCAGGTTCAGCTTCACGTTGGCGTATCCACGATTCAGGCTTGCGGTGAGGGTCAGTTGCTGCGCCGCAGGCGAGGTCTGGGCGATCGCGGAACTGGCAGCCAGGAACATTCCAGCCACGATAAAGACGGCACGCTTCATGGTCACGACTCCTTGGGACAAGTGATTCCAACCGGCACAGGACTCGCGTGTCCTGTCCATTCGACCTTGGACGCTGACCATTCCGATTTGGCCATCATTGGTCAGCGGCATGATACGACGACGAGCCTTGCACTCCCGGTCGACCATCATGTTGGCGTCGCCTGAGGCGAATCGACGCGCGCGCAGCGAACGACGCCGCACGGGCAGCCAGTGGTCGTTCCGTGCAGCCATCGGTACTCCCTGACGACCAGCACCTCGTTGCGTGCGTTCCGGCGCCGGCTGATGTCGTCGCCGTCCGCGCACGGGCTACAATCCCTCCCGTCCGAGTCGGCTGGTCGTACCGTGATGCACAGGGAACCGGAGACAACGTTCGTTGGCGGACCGCGCCGCCGGTGCTGCATGCGCTCCGTCCTGACCCGAGCGTGCGTCGTTGGCGCCCTCGCCTGGCTGGCCTCAGTGGCCAGCGTCGCACGCGCACAGCCACTCCTCACCTACCGATGGACTCTTCCGCGCGGCTTCCCCGTGCCGAAGGTGCCGGAAGACAATCCGATGA
>JBEBGB010000411.1:0-4750 GCA_040081675.1 Vicinamibacterales bacterium | reverse complement strand
GCCCATCGCCCAGAGTCAGGCTGGCGTGCCCCGCGCCTACTTGATGTCGGCGAGTGAAACATCCCGCTTGCTGATGCTGGCGGACCGGAGAGCGCCGTCCAGGCGCACGGGAATCTCGCCGGTCTCATCGCCAATCGAGACGACGACGTCCTTGCTGTGACCGTCCGCGTAGTCGAGGGTGACGAGCACCGGCAGGTCGAACACGTCGCCTGTCTGGGTGAAGCGGAGCATGGCCACGGGACCTTTGTCGTCGGTCTCCACCCGGTAGCTGAACGTCACCTTCGGGAGCGCCGCCGCGTAGATCCATCGCTCGAAGAAACGCTGAAGGTTCCTGCCCGACTCCTGCTCCATGGCGAGCCTGAAGTCTTCCGATCCGACCTTGCGAAATCTGGAACTGAGATAGAAGCGCTGCACGCCTCGAAAGAACACCTCGTCGCCGACCGTGAGGCGCAGCATGTGCAGCACCATCGCGGCCTTGTTGTACACAATGGCGCGGAACGCGCGCCCGTCGCCGCGAATGTGACCCACGCGGTAGCCCAGATACACGGGTCCCTGATCGGACTCGTTCATCGCCCAGCGCCGCATACGCCGTAGCAGGCTCTGGAACACATCGTCGCCGCGAAGCTTGTTCGCGTAGAGGGCCGCGAAGTACTGCGAGAACCCTTCGCTCAGCCACTGATCGTGATAGGTCTGCCACCCGACGCCGTGCCCCCACCATTGGTGTGCGATCTCGTGCGCCATGAAGAACTCGGGATAGTTCTCGAACGCGGCCGGGTCGTTGCGCCAGACCAGCGGACTGTTGGGTAACGGTGAATTGAGCTGCGCAAAGTACGGCGGGCTGTGACCGCCCGGAAGCAGGTTCTCGACCAAGGCAATGGTAAAGCCCGGGTACGGCGCATCGCTGACGACCGACTCGTAGAAACGCAGCATGTCGGACGCACGTTGCGTCAATGGCTTGGCCTGGCTCGTCTGACGCGGGTTGGCCTGAATGATCAGATTGACGGCCGGCAAGGGCGCTGCGCCGGCCTCGCCGGCGTCAGTCGATGCAGGGTCACTCTCTTCAAACCGGACGACCGACTGCTCGACGCGAATGAAGCGGCTGACGATGAAGGAGAGGTAGCGTGCGGGTCGTGCGGCGATGAAGGTGTACGTGCGCCGACCGTCCAGTGGATTCCGTCCGGCCTGGACTTCAGCGGTCCCGCCCAGATCGCCAGACGCCACGCAACCGTACAGGAAGGGCACCGTGATGCGAATCTTCGCTGTCGCGTAGTCGCTGATCGGCGACTGCGGATACCAGTAACTGCGGTTGCTGTAGAGAAAGCTGGGCTCCGCCCTCGGCATCGAGATGTCTTCCGGGAACTCGGCGCGCCCATTGGGGTCGTCCTGTCCGAGCGAGAGCGTTTCGCGATCGGGTGTCTGAGGTTGGAGACGCCCCGCGTAGGTGACGGTCAACGTCAACTCGGCGTCTTGCGGCAGCAGCGTGGGCAGGTTTATCAGGACGGTGTTCTGATTGGACACCCGGAGGTTGAAGAGGCGACCGAACCTGTCGCTGATGATCGAGCGCACGACCAGGGAGTCCGCAAGCCGGATCGTGAGCTGGCCAAGCGCCGACGACCGTGCCCGGAGACGCATCTTGGTCTGGCCCTCGACCCATTGCCTGTCTGGCAGCGCCGTCACGTCGATGTCGTAGTCGAGCACATCGAAGGGCGAGAGGTCGTCTTCGCTGTAGAAGCGTCCCCGAGTTTCGAGCTTCTCCTTCGAGGCATAGACCGCGATGTTCTTGTGGCGACGCCGCTCGAACACCGAGATGTCTTCCGGCTCGTTCGCCGAGCGCGTGTAGGTCAGGGTGGAAAAGCGCTTGGTGCGAACCTCCGCGAGGAAGTCGTCGCCGCCCGGCAAAAGCGTCCACGCATCACGCGTGAGGTCCGCGAGATCGACCGCGAACGACTTCGGCGACTCTTCCCGGAAGATCTGCTGGGCCCGCTTCAAGTCGCCGCGATCAACCGCGCGCGGGACGAGCGCAGCGGCGTCGAAGTGCTGGCCTGGCGAACCGACGCGGATGAACGCTGCGTCGAACTTCGTCTCGAGCACCTCGGCGCCAGAGAAGATTCGAACCTGGCCTCTCTCTGTTGCCGGCGCCGGAGAGAAGCGCATGTCGCCACGGCCCATGAGGACCAGACCCGTGATGCCCTGGTCGGTGTCGACCGTGAACACCGTACCTTCGGCGAGCGTGAGCTGCAGGTCTTCTGACGCGATCGTCAGGTTCGTCGCGTCGAACTGCTTGGCCGCGTTCAGCGTGAGCCGGAACAGGTTGTCCACTGACGAGACAACCTGCTGACGCACGATGCCCCAGGATTCGCCAGCGCGTCGCACGAAGAACTGCCACGTCGCGACGCGGGCCTGGTTGCCGTACTCGATGAAGGCGTCGACGGTCAGGCTATAACCGCTGCCGGGGATGCCGGAGAGCGTCACTTCTTGCCGTTCCCGCTCCTGAACGACGACATGGGTCGAACCAGGCCGTAGTTCGGCATGCGCGAACGCCAGGGCATCCTGCCGATCGCCGAGCGGGCCCTCGAGCGCGACGAACCCCTCGGCGTCGCCTGCCCGCACAATCGCCTCGAGCTTCTGCAGGAACGCCTGCAGCGTCACATCGTCGTCCGATATGGGGGCGGCTGCCGCCGGGCGGGCGGGTTGCTGCGCCGCGCTGGCTGCCTTTAGAGAGGACGAGTCCACGAGGACACCGGAAGCCACGCCGGCGCCGAGCAGGCACGCGCCGCACAACGCGCGCAATGTCATCAGTGAATGATTCCCAGCTCCAGCCCGACCTTGCGAAACGTGTCGAGTGCGAACTGCAACTGATCCTTCGTGTGCGTGGCGGTGACGATCGTTCGGACCCGCGCCTTGTCGCGAGCGACCGTCGGAAACGCGATGCCCTGCGCGAAGACACCCTCGGCGAACAACCTGTCCGAGAACGCCATCGCCCGCGCGCCGTCGCCGACGATGACGGGTGTGATCGGGCTCTGGCTGGCTCCTGTGTTGAAGCCGAGCGCCTGCAGACCGGCCTTGAAGAAGCGCGTGTTCTCCCAGAGCCGATCGATGATGTCCGGCTCGTCCATCAACACGTCGAGCGCCGCGATGCACGTCGCTGCGACGGACGGCGGATGAGAGGTGGAGAAGAGGAACGGGCGCGCGCGGTGATGCAGATATTCGATGAAGGACCTGGTGCCGGCGACGTACCCGCCCAGTGCGCCGATGGCCTTCGAGAGGGTGCCGACCTGAATGTCGACACGACCGTGGACGCCGAAGTGGTCGATCGTGCCACGCCCATTGGCGCCGAAGACGCCACTCGCGTGCGCATCGTCCACCATCATGATGCAGCCGAATTCTTCGGCCACCGAGCAGAGGTCCGGCAGCGGACCGAGATCGCCGTCCATGCTGAAGACGCCGTCGGTAATGAGCAGCTTGCGCGGTCCGGCGGGCAGTTGCTGCAGCAGCGCGCGCGCCGCGGCGGCATCCTTGTGCGGAAACACCTTGATGGTGGCGCGACTCAGACGGCACCCGTCGATGATGCTGGCGTGGTTCAACTCATCTGAAATGACGAAGTCGTCCTTCGTCAGCACCGACGACACCGTTCCGGCGTTCGCGGTGAACCCGCTCTGGAACACGACCGTGGCCTCGGTCTTCTTGAACGCGGCCAGCCGCTCTTCGAGTTCCACGTGGATCGCCATGGTGCCGGCGATGGTGCGCACCGATCCCGATCCAACACCGAAGCGGGTGATTGCCTCGATCGCCGCCGCCCGAAGGCGCGGGTGCGTTGTCAGTCCGAGGTAGTTGTTCGAGGAGAGATTGACGACCGACGCGTGATCGAAGCTGGCTGAGGCCCCTTGCTCTCCGTCCAGCGTTCGCAGATGGCGGTAGAGGCCCTGCGCCCTGAACGAGTCGATCTCGACGGCCAGAAAGGCCAGGGGGTCGGGCCGCATGGCGACCAGTATAGTGACGATTTGGTCGCCTCGGGCCGGCCGTTCAACCCGGGTGAATTCGCGGGTGTGAACGGTGCCTGGCGACGCGCTACCTGAGGGTGAGGAACATGAAGGTCCACGGCAGGATCGCGACGGCGAAGTGCAGTGCGGCGAGGACGGCGACCGCCACGTGCGCCCTGCGCAGGTGCAGCAGGACACCGAGGCTCATCGAGAACAGCTTTGCGCCCGCGAGCCCCCCTCCAATGCCGGCGAACGACATGGCCGAACTGACCAATGGGTTCGCCTCGACCGAAGGCCCCCAGGTGTGCAGTCCGAAGTAGGTCAGCGAACCGTCGAGCACTTGCGCCAACAGGAAGGCGATGACCGCCACGTCACCGAAGAGGCCGTGTGGCATGTCGAAATGCCTGTTCCACGTTGTCTGCCGTGCTGCTATCGATGCTGACATAGTTCAACCGGACCCGGGATTTGGCTGGTCAGAAACGGCCAGATTCTCGCCTAATTCATCTGTACAGTCAAAAGTCAGACCGTACAGACGAGCTGCCGAGGGTCGCGGTCGTATTGTGCAGTGCCGGACAGCTCAACCGGCGATGAGATTGCTGTCGTCCTCGACGCGGTCGCGTTGGTCGAGGAGTTCGTCGACGACCACCTGGATGATGGCGGCCGTGGGAATCGCCAGGATGGCGCCTACGATGCCGAGCAGCGAGCCGCCGATGAGAAGCGCCACGAGGACGACGACGGCGCTGATGCCCACCTGGCGCCCCATCACCTTG
>JBEBGB010001287.1:0-1136 GCA_040081675.1 Vicinamibacterales bacterium | reverse complement strand
TGGAAGCCACATGCCTGACGCCCGCACGAACCGCGGCGGCCTTTCCCCCGTTTGGCGACACGCCGTGGACGATGATCCGTCCCGGGCGTTGCCTTTGGAGCCCCTGCAGCACGTTCAGCGTGCCGTCACTGCTCCCATCGTCGACCAGGCACAGGGTCGTGTCCTGACGTCCATCAACGAACGCGAGCAACTCGGCTACCGGGAGCCGGTGCTCCTCGTTGTAGCAGGGAATGACTAGACAGACGTCCTGCATGCGACGTTGGAAAGGCCAGGAATCGAGATAGTCAGATTCAAGTGCTTCGGCGCTCAGGTCAGTTGAACGCGCGCTGGGATGCTTCCGTACTGCAGACCCCGAATGGACCAGGAAGCAACAACAGCGTATTGATGGACGCCACCAGGGGCGGCGATGGCTCGTTTGCCATGCCAGACGCCTCACGTGAGCGCCGATAGGCCCCGAACACCGCATCAGAGACGAGCATCGGTCGCTGCGCACCAGGCTCGTGCAGGTAGCGATCGAATGCCGGATCGAGCGGTGTCGAAGCGATAACCCACGGCTGGACACGGCGATAGTAGTAAAAGAGCGGGTGCCACAACCCTTCTGGCACATCGACGAACATGCCGATCGGCTCTGGCATGCCCGCCTCCACTCGACGTATGCACTCGGCCGAGGTTCGGATGGGCGCTTTCCCGAGGGGGAGCCGCTCCAACTGCCCTCGATACGCCGGCATGGGCATCGTGCCAAAGATCATCAGTGCGACCAGCAGCGTGCTGACGCGGGCCGTGGTCCGCGTAGCCAGCGCCAGCAGCAGGATCCACACCGCCGGTCGAATCACACCCGAGCTCTTGAAGAGCGTCCGCCCGTCAAGATCGATGCGAAAGTGACCGTACCCCGTGCCAATCACCGCCAGTGCCGCTGCGATGACGATGAACACGCTGGCGGTGCGCAACACCACGGGCGTGTTCGCAAATGCCCGGGCTGAAGCGAACCGGTCCCCGATGGCGTCCTCGATCCAGGCGAGCATGCGGCGAAGGACGACCGGCGCCAGTTGCATGACGAGCGCGACCACGTAGCCGGCGGCCAGGGCAATCGGCGGCAGGAAGGGGAATACGTAGTGATACAGCTTCGAGGTTCCGGC
>JBEBGB010000410.1:0-4770 GCA_040081675.1 Vicinamibacterales bacterium | reverse complement strand
CTCAAGGCGGTTACTGGCGACTTCGTCGACGGAGGCGTGAGTCCTCATAACAACCCAGCGCTACAGGCCCTGATGACAGCCACGATCGAAGGCTATCGCCTGAATTGGCCGGTTGGCGAGGACAAGATCCTCGTGGTGTCTGTCGGCACGGGCAAAGCAGACTCGGAAGTGGGACATGCCGGAATTCTCGCAAGCACGGCCGCCGGCCACGCCGTGATGTCTCTCACGGCGCTCATGGAAGACTGTGCCGATCAAATCGAGACGATCATGCAGTGGCTGTCGCGAAACAGTCCCACCGCGCGCAGCATCGACCGCGAGATGGGCAAAGCCGTTCCCACGCTGGGCGGCAGCGCGATGTGCAGTTACTTGCGGTACAACGTGCTGCTCCAGACCGACTGGTGCGAGGAGAACCTTGGCGAGACCTTCACGGCCGTGGCCCTGAAGAAGCTGGAGGCAATGGACGACCCCGACAACATTCCCGAACTCGATCGCGTCGGACGGCTCGCCGGTGGCAGCCTGGTGAAGGCAGACCACTTCCCGCCAGCCTTTCTCGTCACCACGTGAGGCTCGTCCCGCGCAACGTGCTTGCCGTCCATGCGCTCGACGCCGCCGCAATGTTGCTTATGACATGCCGAGTCGCTCGTTGCAGAAGTATCCGAAGCGGATGCCGAAGACATTCTGATACCGGCGCCAGGCCGCACGGAATCGAGCGCTGCGAGCCCACATCGTGAACAGTTCAACCCAGCCGCTGTTGTCCGGGTGGCCCCAGTGTTCGTCGAGACGCAGTTCGAGGAACGCGTTCTCCATCAATTGAATCAACTCGAGACAGATCACGAGTTCCTGATCGTCGGACCGCGGGCGCGGCAGTGCCGAGGGCGGCAATCCGTGA
Organism: Vicinamibacterales bacterium; assembly: GCA_040081675.1. Taxonomy (GTDB): domain Bacteria; phylum Acidobacteriota; class Vicinamibacteria; order Vicinamibacterales; family CAVVIG01; genus CAVVIG01. The sequence continues at coordinate 3,881 of JBEBGB010000410.1, read as the reverse complement.
AGTTCCCGGAACAGTTCGGCGAGGCCAGGATCGGATCGCATACGGTCCCAGATCTCGCTCAACGCCTGCGCCCGATCGACGAACTCGTTGCTCGCCGCACTCTCGGCAACCCAGAGGTTCTTCAGCTTGTCGGCCATCGCCGTCATGTTCCGCTGATCCTCCACGCCGCGGAACACCGTGGTCGCAATGTGGTAGCCCAGCGTGCGATAGCTCTCGAATTGATCCTCTGAGAAGAACTGGTCGCCCGTCGACTCGTGCGGGAACGCAGGGTGAGACGCGTGATACTGCTGCACGTCCACTTCCTCGTCCCCACTCATCGACGCTTTCAGATAGATCAGGTACCCACGGCTGCCGTTCGCGTAGGTGATCGAGCCGATCGCGCAGTGCGCCCGACTGAGCCGACCTTGCTTGTCGCGGCGGATCGACTCCACGTCGATATCGATGTCGGCGCCAAAGTCTGTCCGACACATACGAATCACTCGACCAAGACTGCCGAAGGTCAGCTTGTCGTCGCACTCACCGTCCGACGCGATAATCACCTTGCATCGACGCCGGATCAGTTCGTAGATACCCAGGTTCTCGAAGTGGCCGCCGTCCGACACGTTGACGAATGCGTTTGTCTCGTCGGCGAGTCCGAACGTTTCCTTGATCAGATAGAAGAGCCCTTTTTTCAGCCGCTGACCGGTCCAGGTTCCTGATCCAGGATTGGGAAACCACCACGCCAGCCGCACATTGAACATCGTCAAGAGGAACGAGACGAGAGGCGACGTGTCGTACCCCATGTTCGGGCTCGCCGCAGCGCCAGAGATCGAGACCGATTGTCCGAGCGTGACGCCACCGGCAAAACCATCGTCGTCGTTGTGACGAGTCGGGGCGAAGCCGACACGCGGCCGATCGGCACCGCACCGAAGGGGCGTCATGACGAATGACGCGCTGTGCCGGGTATTGAGCGATAGATCCGCACTTCCGCCAAGGTTCAGTGCCCCGTTCAGAATCGGAAACGGTCCCCTGTATCGGGGGTCGTCGGTGGCACCGTGACGAAGCATGAACAACGGAAGATCGTCGTCCGGGTCGAACCCGGTGAAGATGTGCGGATGGCGCTTGCCTGGCTGCCAGCGGGTGGCACCCAGGTAACACCGGACGAGCCGATTGCGATAGAACTGGTTCAAACCAAACACATTGAGATCGAAACGCCACGACGTGATCAGGCCCACCAGTCCGAGCACAGCGCCAGCCGCCACGTACGCCGAGCCGTTCAACTCGTGCAGATTCGTCCAGTAGTTGCCCGCCAGAATCTCCTGCACATCAGACAGATTCGCGAGCACGATGTGCACCAGTGTCGCGACCGCAAAGAGCGCGCCGATGATGAAGCTGAGCGCCGCAAAACGCGCAAACCATCCCAGCGCCACGGCAGTCGTGCTGTTGGTGTGCTCGCCATCTGAGCGCTCGCTGTTGCCGGCCAGCAGACCGCCGATGACGGTGCCGATCCACCCGAGCACGGCGGTCCACGTGGCCCACGGCATCGACTCCAACCCTCTCGGGATACCCTTCAGCATCACCCAGGGCCCGAAGATGGTCGCGATGCCGATGGCCAGAAACGCCGCCGCATAGATCGCCAGCCACGATCCGAATCTGGTCCACCACTCGCGTCGCCAGTCCTTGGAGTCGAGGCCAAGGATGCCGATCATCACCGTGACGCCGGTCGTCGGCGCGATCAGCATGAGCGACGGCCCGAACGCGAAAGCAAACCACACGAACTTGTCCGCCTGCGCGCCCCACAGACTGAACACCCAGAGGACGCCGCAGGCGACCAGGTAGGTCGCGACTGTGGCGAACAGCGCGGACAGGAACGACAGCCAAGGCCGGCGAGGCGCGTCTTCCGCAGAACGCCACGCCAGGCGCAGAAAACTTCCGAAGAAGATCACGAGCGGGACGACCCATCTCACCAGCGCGTGGGTCACCACGTGTCCGAACGTCGTGGTCTCGGGAAAGCGCGTCATCCACAGCGCGGCAGCCGACACGAACGCGCCGGTCAGTGCTGGCATCACAATTTGCAGCTGGACACCCGTCTCCGTCCGCGACCTGTCGTTACGTTGAAGATCGTGGTCCAGCATGTAAGTGAGTACGACCAAGCCGACGCTGACGAGGGCACACATGAGCGCCGGATAGGTGATCCACTCGGCCCGGTAACCGTGAATCACGGGACTCGTAAACCACGTCGACACACCAAGCACGACGCCTGGTGTCGTCACAGGAGGGTTCCACTCGAAGATCAGACCGCCGATGCCGACGATGACCATGACAAAGGCAAGCCAGGCCACGGCGGTCAACTGAATCAAGACGGTGTTGCGGATCCAGCTGCCCCACATCGTCCACGTGTCTGCGCTCAGCAGGCCGGTCCGAGGCGCAAGGTAATTCGAGTAGTGACGCAGGTGAGCGATGGACGGCTCCCAGTCGGTCGGCTGCGTGAGCCAGTAGCGATTCCGATGGACGTTCCCCACCAGCCACGAGCCTATGTAGCCGCCGCCGGAGACGGTCGAGAGATAGTCGACCCTGCGAAGCAGATCGAGTTCCTGCAGTCGCTCCAGGATGCCGAGCCCGAACGTCGCGCTGCGGATGCCGCCGCCGGACACAGCGAGCCCGACCAGTTCGCGGACATGCTCGCCGGTTCGAATGCGCCGACTCCACCCCGTATTGCCAGGCCCGTCCGGTTTGTTCGGCGTGCCGGCATCGCTCGCGGACACGGCGGCGACAGCGGGTTGAGCGGAAGGCACCTGCGTGGTGTCGGCCTTCATCTGCAGCTGGCCACCGCGACGCTCCTGCCGCTGCAACGCGATTTCCTCCAGCTCTTCGTCGAACACCCGCCGCCATCCCCAGGTGGTCTCGGGAGGCGTGGCGCTCTGGCGCGAGGCAATCTGCTCGAGGTTCGCCGTCACGATTTCCGAAGCGTTCTGCACCAGATCGCAGGCGTAGTCGAGCACACTGCGAATCATGTCTTCGTAGGCCTCGAGCTCGGCGTCGGTCGCGCCCAGGTCGGAGGCCTGCGACGGATCGCGCAGATCGCGGGGGCGACCCGCGAGGAGGCGGAGCCACGAACCGTCCCTGTAGGTCACGGCGCCTGTCGGCGATATCTCCGCGCGCAGGAGTTTGGCGAACCAGTAGAGATCGAAAAGCCCAAAGCGCGCGGTCAACGGATTGCACGCGAGAAACGCCTTTCGCGAGGGACCGGCGGACAACCAGTCCTCGAAGGTCATCGGGTTGTCTTTCTCGAACTGCAGCCGCTCCAGACTTATGTAGAAGAGCGTCTTCTCTCGCGCGAGTTGAACGAGCCCGCGCGCAATCTGCTGAAACGCCTGCACGTACTCCGTCTCGCTGGCAAGTCCACGCAGCCAGAGCTCGAACAGCTTCTGTAAATCGGGAGGGAGCGCGGCTCCCGCGTGACGTTGCCGCGCCTCCGGCAGGAGGAGTTCGTCGAGAAACGCGTCGGCAGACCGGACGTCTTTCGACTCGTCGAGGCGGGTTTCGAGGGCCAGCAAGTCCGCCATCGCACGATCGGCTTCCCCGTCGCACCGCGGCGTGATCGCGGGCGGGCACGGACGCGCCACGGGGAGTTCGTTCAGGCGGGGCTGTGTCGGCGTCTCGATGTCGAGCCGTTCGGCAACGAAGCGGACGCTGAGCGACAAGTAGTTGTCGGCATAGCGCACGAAGGCGTCCGAGGTGAGGAGTGCACGCAGGTTCGGTATCGCCGCCAATCCGCCGTCGCCGTCCAACACGCCGACCTCGAGGCCGAGCTCGCGCAGTTCGATGCGATTCAACGCCGCGTCAAGGCGATTGCGTCTGTCGATCTCCTGTTCGTCGTTGACGCCAGCTTCACGATGGAA
>JBEBGB010001286.1:0-1137 GCA_040081675.1 Vicinamibacterales bacterium | reverse complement strand
GAATCGTCCATCCTCGTTGCGCAGGAGATTCTCGAGGAGGATCTTCAGCGAGAACGGGAGACGCGCGATTTCGGGGAAGCCGTTCTTCTCGAGCGCGGCAAGGCTGAAGTACTGCACGCTCTGCCCGCCGACCTGGAGGGTGGTACGGGTGCCGAAGCTGTCCATCGTCGACATCGGTGACCTCGTGAAAAGGTCAATCGTACCACAGCGGAAAGACCTCACGGCCCCGCACGCGCGGGACCGTGGAGATCAGGTCGGACGATTGGGTCTACGCGGGGTCTACGCGGGCTCTACGCGCGTGCGCGCAGCAGGTCGCGGATCTCGCCGAGCAGTTTCTCTTCCCCACTGATCGCGGGTGGAGGCGGCGGTGGTGCGGCCTCTTTGCGTCGCGCGGTGTTCATGGCCTTGATGACCAGGAACAACACGAACGCGACGATGAGAAACGCGATGGCGGCGTTGATGAACAGACCGTAGTTCAGTGTGGCGGCGCCGGCGGCCTTGGCTGCCGCGAGGCTGGCATACGGACCCGGCACCGTGCCGTCGGCCAACAGCAGATACCGTTGGCCGAAATCGATGCCACCAGTCGCAAGGCCGACGACCGGCATCAAGATATCCTGCACCATCGAAGCGACAACTGCGCCAAAAGCACCGCCGATGATGACACCGACCGCCAAGTCGACCACATTCCCGGTGAGCGCGAATTCCCTAAATTCTTTGAACATCGGTTCTCCTGTGCGTCGCGCTCATCGCGATCAGAATCGGACAAACATCGCCGCAGCGACTTCTGGCGCTGCGTGAAGCTTTGATGTTGACGCGACGCCTCCGCGTCTCAGATAGGCACGAAGATCGATGCGCAGTCCAGTCGCTCTGACCTGCCGTGGGCGAGCCGACGCCCGGACATAATACAGTCCGCCGCCGGCGTAGACCGCACTTCCGGTCTCGATCAGCGTGCGTCCCTCATACATTTCTCGCAGGTATCCAACCCCAGCAGTCACGAACGGTTGCAGGGTGCGAGCTCGCCATCTCGAGCGTTGCGCGAGAATGCCTGCCTCGACAGCGAGCTGCGTCACTGGTGTGCGGACGGTTGTGTCCGAGACCTGCTCTGCGTCTGCCGACACTTTGCTGATCACGTCCGCG
>JBEBGB010000409.1:0-4771 GCA_040081675.1 Vicinamibacterales bacterium | reverse complement strand
CGTGTGGCAACTCGTGCAGGCGTTTGGAATCTTGAATTCTTCGGTCATCGTCGGCGTGATGAACGCGAAGGTATGGCTCCGCACGTTGACGTTGGCGATGGTCTGTTCGATCTTCGGCATGTGGCACGCCACACATTCGCTGCCGGCGCTGCCAGCCGCGTGATGGGTGTGCGCTTCAATGGTCGGCGCGTGTGGTCCGTTCGGTGACGTGGGCCCGTGGCAGGTCGAGCAGAGGTCGCGCGCAGGCTTGATCGTGTCGGCGGCATTCGCGGTGCCATGCGGGTCGTGGCAACTGAAGCAGGTCACCCCGCGGCGATACATCGTGCTCTGCACGAAGTCGTTGCCCTGCATGCGGTTCTTGTGGCCGGTGCCGTCTGCGAAGTGCGTGAACGTGGTCTCACCAAGCTTGTGTTCTTCGAGCTTCCAGAAATCCTTCAACTGAGCGCCCTGGTGAAACCCGACTGGCCAGTCGTAGTAGCGCCCTTCAACCGGATTCTTCAATGGCTGGCCCTGTGAGTGACACTGGATACACGTGTCGTTGGCGCGCACGAAATCAAGCTTTGCAGGATTGACGATGTTGGCAACGGTCGGACCGGCCACATGCGCGCTGCCCGGTCCGTGGCACTTCTCGCACCCGACATTCCACTCCTTGACAGCCTTGGTCTTCACGTCGTAGTTCACCGAGTGGCAGCCGTCGCACAGCGGTCCTGTCGGGCGCTGGGCGTTGTCGGCAGGATAGTGAGGCACCCACCAGTCGGTATTTGGCTGCACGAAATACGGACGCCAGACGCGGTTGGCGACATCCCACTGCGACGGCAACGGGAAATAGTCGTCGCCCATTTTCTTGAAGTAGCGCTGCTTCCATTTGCTCCCATAGGTAAGGGCGACGTCGTCCTTGGTGAAGGTCAGCGGCGGATCGGCCTTGGTGAAGTCCGGGATGATCGCGTCCGGGCGCTGCTTGGGGTCGACGACGACATTGGCCATCCGCGTCTTCGACCATCGCTCGTACGTGGACGCGTGGCAGCGGCGGCAGGCCTCAGAACCCACGTATCCGGCGCCGTTGGCGACAGGCGTGGTGGTATTGGCTTGCGGTTGCGCGACAAGGCCAGGGCGCGCCACGGCTTGTGCGCCAGCACCTTGCGTCTGCACCGGCAGGACGACGGCGGTCGCAAGTACGGCGACGCCGGCGAGGATCAATACCGACGTTCGTGTCATTGAGGTGTCCTACCGTGCTTGCCGAGTTCATTCACGGCCGCGTTGAAGCTGAGTAAGAGCGTGGTGCGGATCATCGGAACCTCCCAGTTATCGCGGTCGCACACGACGAAGCCTTGGCTTGGCCGCGAGTTGCGACTGCAATCCGCGAAACACCGCGTCGAACATCACGATGCCCTGCGCCAACAGTTCTGCATCGTCTGAGAAAGCGGATTGCAAACCGGCGACCATTGCCGCGACTCCAGCGGTCTGCGGCAGGCGATATCGCTCTTCTTTGAGATCCAGGTCGTGCACGATCTCGCCGACGCGACGGACCGTCAGATCGGTGATCTGAAACCGTGCCTGAAGCACTTCGAACGTGCAGGCGTCCCCCTCGTGACCGAAGCCCGTGTCGTACATGTCGAAGGGAACGCCGTCAGGACGGTCGCTGGCATCGACGGCGAAGTCGAAGCGCGCGGCGTGGTCGATAAATCTCGAAATCAACCAGGCAGATGCCATGCGATCGACGCCAGGCCTGGGCCGCGTGATCCACAGGCGCCCTTGGTACAGGCGGGGGTCGACAGGGTGCGCATCTTGGACGTCGGCGGACGTAACCGTTGGCCGCACGATCTGATCGAGTGCTGCCAATTCCTGCTCGGCGACCGGGCGGCTGGGCGCCGAGAAGAAGTCGATGCTTCTCAGTGTAGTGAGTCGAACTTCGAGCAGGCGCAGAGCCTTGGCAGACTCTTCATCTCGTGCGGATGCGCGGCTGGCCCGCACCTGCGCCTTCTTGGCGTCGCGGATGAATGCTTTGTAGTCGTCTTCCCGTGCCAGGCGAAACAGTTCGATGATCTGAGTGTCTTCACCGCTGTTCAACGAGGCCGCCGCGAAAATGTTGGCCTGACCCTTGAGGCCGCGCACCTCGGCTCGCAGCCACTCAAAATCTTCCACAGCCTGGGCGGAATTGGGGAGCGCGTAGAGCGAGCCCTTGAGCGCGATCGCGCCCATTTGCTGCAGCCGTCGCCACGTCTTGACCCGGCCATTCGAGGGGTGCGCCGGGAGCTGCAGCGCGAGCAGCAGCCACGGCCCGGCGGGCCGAGCCTCGACCGTCGGTGTCAGTCGTGGAACCTCATGACGCAACGCATTCACAGGGTCTGTGTAACACGTGTTAATCGGCCCAGTCAAACGCGGCGTGACCGTTCCAGGGAACTCGAGGAAAGGGAAGGACTTCGATCGATCAAGTTGGTCGACGCTCGTCGGCGGGATGGCGAGGTTCGTGCTATACAAGAACCTCGTGAAAAGGGTTGTGCTGTTCGCCGTTCTCCTGATTCTGTTGGCCGACGTGTCTGGCGTGATGGCGTTTGTGTCACCAGAGACGTGTAGCGCATCAGAGACGGTACCTGACCAGAAGTGCCCGCCACTCTGCGTTCGCTGCGGGTGCTGTGCCCAGCCGATCGTGCAGGCGGCAGAACTCCCCCTGACGAGCGTGCTTGTCACCTCCACGACTCCCGTTCCTTACGCCGCCAGTCCGCGCGCCGGTTCTCCGCACGACATCCTGCACGTTCCGAAGTAAGACCACCTTCTCCAATCCATCGTTTCGCTGTTCTTGTCGTTGTCGCCCCGAATTGTTGGGTGACACACACGGAGTGGTGTCTATGCGTGCATGTTGTGGCGCCGTACTCGTCAGCCTGGCCCTGGCGACGACGGTCTCGGCGCAGTCCGTTCACTTGTCACTGGCCGAGGCGCTGGCGCGAGCCCGCGATCAGTCTCCCACGGTGCTGATTGCGCTGGCGCGAGCCGACGAGAGTCGCGCACGACTCGTAGGCGCGCGTCTACGCTTCCGCGAAAACCCGTCGCTGGACGTGGCGAGCGGGCCACGTCGCACCGATGCCGGCACACGTCTCGATCTCGAAGTCGGATTCAGTCAACTCTTCGAGACTGGCGGCCAGCGGGCGGCGAGAATCGCGGGCGCCGAGGCTGACATCCAAAGCGCGGAGGCGATTGGTGACGATGCCAGACGCGAGGCGACGGCGTTGGTCGGGACCGTCTTCTATCGCGTCGCGCACGCACAATCGCGATGGACGCTACTCCAGTCTGCCGAGCAAGCAGCGGCGGAGGTGGTCCGCATTGCCACACGCCGCTACGAAGCTGGCGACATCGCAGTGCTGGATGTGAATCTCGGCCGCTCCGCCACGGCGCGCGCCCGTTCTGCCACGACGGCGCAGGCCGCCGAGCGGACGCTGCTGGTCGCAGAACTCGGGCGCTTGATCGCTGTTCCTGCCGGGACTGACATCGTGGCCACCGCGTCGCTCTCTGACGCCAGACCGGCGCAACTCGATCGCTTGCTCGCGTCCACCGAGACGCGCGCCGATATTCGTGCCCTGACGGCATCACTCGCAGAAGCCAACGCGTCGGTGCGGCTCGGCGCTGCGGGTCGGCGTCCAGATGTGTCGCTTGGGGGCCGGGTGAAACAGGAAGGTGGTGACCACGCCGTGATCGCCGGCCTCAGCATCGCGCTCCCCTTGTTCGAAAGCGGCCAGGAACTTCGCGCCGCCGGAAGTGCCCGCGGCGCGCGCATCCGCCAGGAGATCGAGGCCGTTCGTGCGGCCGCGCTCAGCGAGGTACGGGCTCTTCACGAGGCCTACGGCGTTCGACGCGCGGCGGCCGAGGTGTTCGAGCAAGAAGCCTTGCCGCTTGCGATCGAGAGCGAGCAACTGGCGCAGCGAAGTTTCGAGGAGGGTCAATTGAGTCTTGCCGACCTCCTCGTCATTCGTCGCGAACTGATGGACACCCGCCTCGAACATCTCGACCGCCTACTGAACGCCGCCGAAACGGCCATCGCCCGCGACGCCGCGGCTGGAGTACTGCAATGACGAAGACAATATGGGCCGTCTGTGGCGTGGCGACTGTGCTGGCCGCAGGGTGCAGCCAGGCGCCCGAACAGAAGGCGGCGACGTCAGAGTCGGCCGCGCACGAAGAGGTCGCACCTGAACGTGCCGATCAGAGTGTGGTGAAGGTGAGCGGAGAGATGCTGCGCGACCTTCGCGTCACCACGTCGGTGGTGGAAGAACACCGCGGTGCGGAACCGGCCAGCATGCTGGGCGAACTGAGCGTCAATCAAAACGCGTATGCGGAAGTCGGCGCCTCCTTGCAGGGCAGGGTCGTCGCGCTCCATGCAACGCTGGGCCAGAGAGTCGCTGTCGGCGCGCCTCTGGCGACCCTTGAAAGCGGCGAGCTCGCGCGCGCACGGAGCGACGCCGCGACGGCCCAAGCGCGGGTGGAACTGAGCCAGCGTGCGCTCGAACGCAAGCGTCGCTTGAATGCCGAGCGCATCGCGCCCATGCGCGAAGTTCAGGAGGCCGAGAACGAAGCGGCCGCGGCCGAGCAGCAACGGCGGTCGGCTCGGGCGACGCTGCAGGCGCTTGGTGCGTCGGAGGCGACCAGCGACGGCAACCTGGCGACGCTGTCCGTCACGGCCCCCATTGCGGGCACGGTGATCGATCGAACCGTGTTGCTCGGACAGGTCACCGATCCGTCCACGCCGTTGTTCAAGATCGCCAATCTGTCGACGCTGTGGCTG
>JBEBGB010001285.1:0-1139 GCA_040081675.1 Vicinamibacterales bacterium | reverse complement strand
GTCAGCTGGACACCGAACTTCAGCAGGCGTCCGCCCAGGATCTGCGTCGGGCGGAGGAATGCCGCGCCGTAGTTGGTGTTGAGCGCCAGCACCGGGCTCGCGTTGAACGCGTTATAGATGTCGAATTGCGGTTCGACGCGCGTATTGCGGGCTCTGAACGACCGCGAGAACCGGAAGTCGAGCTGGCGAATCCGGCCCTCGTACGCCGTCGCCGGCGCAATGAGCGGCACCTGCACCGTGGCGTTGGCGCCCGCCGCCAGCGGACGGCCGAGCGTCGTCGCGACCTGTGCGCTGGTGAAGGTGTTGAGCGCCAGGCCCGTGGTCGCCAGGGTGGTCGCCGTGTTCGACCAGTTCGACTGCGGAATTCCGGGCAGGTCCTGGAAGGTCGCCGCCATCTGGAACTGGTACGGCAGCGGGAATGCGCCCGAGAACTTCACCTGTGTAGACGCCGACCATGGCGGCGTCACGTGACAGTACTCCTCCGTGTGCGGGACGTTCGGCAGGCCGTATTGCAGATTGGTCAGCGTGAGGCCGCAGTTGTCCGTCACCGTTCGGCCGGTATTGAAGCCGCCGTTGATGTTGATGCGGCGCGGCAGGCGGACGTTCATGACCACGTCGAAGCCGTTGTACACCTCGCTGACATTGCCGTCTTTCGTCGGGGCGACCGACGTGACCGTGCTCGACTGCCCAAATTTTGCGGGAACGACGTCGTAGAGCCCGCAGATCTGATAGCCGCCGCCGTTGGGCAACCGGCTGTCGACCGGTGCCGTGACGCAGTACGGGTTGAAGTCCACTATGCCCGCCGCCAGCGCGACGTTCTGGTTGGCGTTGAAGGAGCCCCACGAGGTGCGGAAATAGCCGACACCGAGCGAGATGTTGTGGCGCAGTTGCTGATCGAAGGTGATCTGCGTCTGCCAGTTGTGCGGGCGGGCGCCGAAGCCGGTGATCGAATCAGGCGCGAAGATGGCCGAGTTCGGGTTGTTCAGCCCGAAGTTGACGTTGTTCAAGGCGCCGCACACGTCGCCGCCGCTGGCGGTGTTGTTCTGCGCGCCGGCGTTCGCCAGGTTGCAGTCGGGGGTGAAGTTGCCGTTGCTGTCGGTCCACGTGCGCGTCGCGTTCAGCACGGCACGCGTCACCGG
>JBEBGB010001284.1:0-1140 GCA_040081675.1 Vicinamibacterales bacterium | reverse complement strand
CTAGTGGTCTGATTCATTCGGGCGATTCCCAAATCGTCCGAAGCAGTTCAAGCTCTTGGCATGAGAGCAGGAATTGTCGTCAACGTCACGCGAACCGACCGCCGAAGGCTTGAGGCGGTCGTGGCGGACCGTAGCGCGCCGCAGAAGCATGTCTGGCGCGCAAATATCATCCTCGCCACTGCCGATGGCTGCGGCACCACCGAGATCATGCGTCGCTCGGGCAAGGCCAAGCCGGTGGTGTGGCGGTGGCAGGCCCGGTTCATGGCGGAAGGGGTCGACGGCTTGCTGCGCGACAAGACACGAAAGCCCGGCAAGCCTCCGCTGTCGCCCGAGACCGTGCAACGGGTGGTCGATCTGGCGTTGGGGCCGCCACCCGGGGAGGTCACGCATTGGACAGGCCGGGAATTGGCCAAGGCGGTCGGGGTGAGCCTGCGTTCGGTGCAACGCATCCTGGAAGCTCACCGGATTGAGCCGCATCGCATTCGGACCTTCAAGCTGTCGAACGACCCTGAGTTTGCCGAGAAGCTCAGGGACATCGTCGGCCTCTATGTCGATCCTCCCGCCCACGCCGTCGTCCTTTCGGTCGACGAGAAGAGCCAAATCCAGGCGCTCGATCGCACCCAGCCCGGCTTGCCGATGAAGAAAGGCCGCGCCGGGACCATGACCCACGACTACAAACGCAACGGCACGACGACCTTGTTCGCCGCTCTCAATGTGCTCGACGGCACTGTCATCGGCCGCAACATGCAGCGCCACCGGCACCAAGAGTTCATTCGCTTCCTCGACACCGTCGAGGCACAGGTGACGGCGCGAAAGGCAATCCACGCCATCGTCGACAACTACGCCACCCACAAACATCCCAAGGTGCAAAAATGGCTGACCCGGCATCCGCGCTGGACGTTCCACTTCACGCCCACCTCGGCGTCATGGCTCAATGCCGTGGAGGGCTTCTTCGCCAAGCTCACCAGGCGCCGTCTCAAACGCGGCGTGTTCCGGTCGGTCGACGATCTCAAAGCCGCAATCGAACGCTTCGTCGCCGAGACCAATAACGACCCTAAGCCTTTCGTCTGGACCGCAAAGCCAAACCGCGTCCTCGCCGCTGTCAAACGAGGGAAGCAAACGTTAGAGTCGATCCACTAG
>JBEBGB010000408.1:0-4787 GCA_040081675.1 Vicinamibacterales bacterium | reverse complement strand
TACTCGCTCGCGCCAGCCGGGGCGCGTTAGCGCGCGGCCCCTGGCTCCTTGTCCTCGTAGCGCTTTTGGGTGTGCGCTCGGGGAGCCTTGACAGTCCAGAAGATGCTGAGACTCAGTCGGTCACGCTCCAACGTCTCCGACCTCGATTCGAACCTGGCAGCCGAGTTCGCGCGTGTCTGTCGATCCCTTGTCAACCTCGCTCGGACGAAACGACGTTGGCGACTGCACGCTCAGTGCAAGGACCTGTGAGCCGGCCGGAACCGGCACCGGCACCATGCGCGTTTCGCCTCCGTTCAACACGATGGGTGTGAGCGTCCCATTCACGCGAACCTTCACTTCGCCGCCGGCAGGGCCCGCGTGGAGGGTAAGGTTGACGAACGGTGCGCCTGCCGTTGCAACGAGCACGTCGGCTGCAGTCGTGCCTCGTGTCCAGAAGACGCCCCCTTCTGGGAACGCGCCGTCGTTCACATAGGCGAGATAGGCATCGGAGCGTCCGGCAATGGACTCCACGCGGCGCACCTGCGCCTGTCGTCGCTGACCGGCGGGTTCAATCGCCTCCGGAATGATGTCCACACGCCTTGCCGCCGCAGCACTCGGAGCATCGGACATCTGCACCCACAACCGCGGCACAGCAATCGGCATCGCCACACGCATGGTCGTGAGCGCAGAAAGCGGAGCCGGAGCACGACTCAGGATGGAGCCTCCGCCCAGCGCAGCCAGCAGATCGCCCTGACGTGGAACGCCGTCCTCGAATGCAACGCTCACCTGATAGGTCCCAGGCGGCAGCGACAGCCCCTCGGTCAGGCGGCCCTGCGGGTCAGGAGCTTCGCTCGCGTCCAGCCGGAATGTCAGCCGCGTCACCTCCAGCCACTGTTGCGGCGTCATCTTCGCAAGTGCGCCGGCGCGATAGTCGAACGCACGGCGAGCATCGGGATCGAACGCCTCCAACAACCCGAAACGCCCATGACGAATCGACTCGGCGCGTGCGTCGGCGCTGTAGGAACCGACGAGAATTGATGCGGCCAGCAGAAACACCGAGGCCTCGACCACGAGCGGCCAGAACACCGTGGTGCGGGTCGACCGCGCACTGCGGCGACTGACGAGCCACGCACAGCCCGCCGTGATGAGTGCCGCAGCGAACCACAACCCGAGCCGGCCAAGCGGGGCGAGCCAGTTTTCTTCGGTGAAGGTTGGCAAGGCGGTCGGCAGCGGCGAGCCGGCCCGGAACATCTCGGCGATCCGGGCGACACCGTGTGGGTTACTGAAGAGGATCGGCTGGGTCACGTCGACGAGACTGATCGCCGAAATGAAGAGGCTGACGGCAAGCGCAAGCCACACATGGACAGCGAACAGTCCGCCTCGTAACCGAACGAACGCCGCAGCGAGCGCCGGCGCCAGCAGTGGCGCCACGGGCACGAGGAAGCGAGCCGGAGCGCTCGAGCCGCCCCACCACATGTACAACCGGGCAGACATCAACGTATAGAGGCATGCCAGGCCGACCGACGTCAGGGCCAGCAGGCGCCATTGGCGATCTCGAAGCAGGAGGGCCGCGCCCCAGAGAGCGGCCATATAGATCGGCGCGTAGACGAAGAGCCCGAACTTCTGATCGAAAAACGCACCCGCAAGACTGCGCGGCAGATTCTCGAATCGAACGAATTGTGCGGTGTAGGCGCCGTATGGTGCTTGCGGGTCGAGCGTGCCGTAGATCACGACGAAGAACGCGAGCCACGCGACTGACGACACGCCGATCGGCGCCGCGAACGCCAGCGCGTGCAGCAGACGTCTCCGCACTCGCCACGCAAGCGCGAGCGCAAGAACGGCGAGGAACACCGAGAACTTTGTGTGGAGCCAGGGCAGCACCGCAAGGCAGACGCCGCGCCATGTCCACACCAACGCCGACTGGGCATCAGACCTCATCGTCCAGAGCAGGGCCCAGGCGACGATCGCCGCACCGGGCATCTCCGGAAAGATCGCCCACGCGTGCGGAATGAAGGGCACGGTGAGACAGACGCTTGCCCAGGTGGCCCACGCCGCGCGTGTGCCTCCAACGAGCGCCGCGATATCGAAGATCGCGAGCGCCGCCAGCGCGCCGAACAGACACATCATGACGACGGCACCCCAGGCGCCGGCGACGACGAAGGCAGGCAGCGCGATGATCGGAAGGCCCGGCGCATGAATGGAATAGATCTCGCCGTCCACGCCGCGCATCAAGTAGTCGGGTCGCAGCGCGCCCCCGAAGTACTGTCGATAGTCTCCGCGCGCATGGTTGTTTTCGATCTTGATGTCGTGATCGAGCAGCAGGCTCTGGGTCAGCACCAGGTAATGCGGTTCGTCACCGCCGAGACCAATCTGGTGGAGTGAGCGATAGCCAGCCAATAGATACACGACGAGCGCGATGGCGAACGCCGTCTTTCGACCCATCGATGGCCAGGTCGGCCAGCGACGCCGATGCACGCCAGTCATGCGCGCCAGCATCGCCGCGAGCGCTGCGAGCGCGATCACCCAACGGACGGGACCCGCCAGAACGAGCAACAGCGGAAATCGGTCTGGCACCCAGGGAAGAAACGGAACCGTCCAGGCCCAGAGCGCCGCGTACGGCCCCACGAACGACGCGCGACGGCCTCGTGCCGACGTGTCGCGGTCCCCAAGGAACCAGATTGAGAGCCCCACGACCAGCGAACCGGCGAGCAGCCATCTCAGGCGAGATGCAGGCGCGAAGAGTGCGACACGGCCCACGCCGTCGGCGCTGCCCCAGGTAACGATGTGAATGCTTGCGGGAATGAGCCAGGCAGCGATGCCGACAGCGAGCGCCGCGCTGAGAATGGTCAATGCGGCAGCGAGCGGAGCGCGGTTCGCGTCCGCGGCCGGTGCGCGCAATTCAGCTGGAACGCCGGTGGGAACCACGGTCAGGCCGCCATTATATGCGGCCGTTCAGAGTGTCGTGCTGTGGTCTACACCCAGCCCCAGAAGAACTCGCCCGACGCGTTGCGGTCGTACGTGCCTGCCGCCATGCCGTAACCGTTCGGAGCGGAGTGGACGTACTCGTTACCGTATCCCAGCGTTTCGCCGTCGATGGCCGTGAACACCGTGGTGTTGTACTTCGCGTTCAACGCCGCGGCCACACCGGGAGCCCAATCGCTTGTCGGCTGAATCTTGTTCGCCACCATGTAGGAGTAGACGGCGTATTTTTCGGCTTTCCCAGGCACGCCAAGGTCCGCCAGCGTCAGGTCGCGGTGGTCCTGCGGACTGAACCCGGCGTAGGTCACTCCGTACGGCGCGTTGTTGCTCGTCCAGGTCGATGGATCGGCTTCGGACACATCGCCAGTCGCGTCCAGCGCTCGCGTCCCGATGAGCGATCTCGCAGAGCCTTCTCCCGACTGCGACGCGACGCCGCTCAGCAGAGTCTGCAGGAACGAGCCGAACTCGTTCGTGCTGATCTGCCCGTCCTTGTTGGCGTCCACTTTGTCGACAAGCTGCTTGATGAGGCTGTCGACGTTCTGGGCGCCCGTGGACGAGCCGATGGAGGTAGTAGACATGCGGATTGGCAATACAACTCGAGTACCAGGCAACTCTGACACGACGCCTCGCCGCTGCCTTGTCGTCCGACGCTAATTTCCGGCAGGATTCTGCCGATTACTGAGCGATATCTTGCGGGCGCACACTGGAGTCGGCCGCGAAGGGTGTCGGCAGAGCGACACTTGGTGCCGCAGCCTCGACGATCACGTCTTCCGGAGAACGGCCATGTAGTGCGCAGAGTAGGCCCTCGCGCGAGAGCGTTCGAGTGCGCGCTCTACAGGTGCGAGCAGCTTCACGATCGGCGCCGGCACGAAGTCTGGCAGAAACGTGAAGTAGTGCACGTCGACGACAGGAGCCGCGGTGTACTTCTCCAGTTCGTGGGCAAGCAGCCAGCGCTCCACACCTTCGTCGATGCAGTTGAGCGATGGGAACACGTACCCCATGTAGAACCGGAACAGGATGTTGTGCGTGTTGATTTCGTGCACGAAGAGCAGACCGCCGGGTGTGAGCACGCGCAACAGCTCGGCAAAGGCGCGCCGCTGCTCGTCGATTGAGTTCAGATGGTGCAACACGTTGATGATGTACACGAAGTCGCACGAGGCATCAGCTGCTGGAATATCCAGCACAGACCCGACTCGCACGATGCCTTCACCGCCGACATTGCGCGCCGCGAGCCGCACCTGTCCCGCCGACATGTCGATGCCTTCGACCGCGAACCCGAGCTCGCGCATGCGGCCGACATACGCTCCCTGACCACATCCGACGTCGAGCCCGCGGCGTCCAACACCGCGCGCGTCCACGACCGCCTTCATGAGCGCAGTCTTGCGCAGCAGCAACGCGTTCCGGCGCGACTCGGGAATCTGCACGTCGTAGGCTTCGGCGATGTCATCGAAGTGCGTCGCGCTACTGGCCGACGCGGTTCGCACGTGCATGACGACGAAGAGGACGCCCAGCGCCACTGAGATGCCGACAGTCGACAGTCTCACTCCGAACACGGCGAGCACGGCATCGGCATCGGTGAAGCCATGGTCAGCGAGCGCACTGAGCATCTGCCTGCCTGCCACGAGCACTCCGCCCGGTGCCAGCGTGAGCGCACTGTCGGTCGCCGATCCGGAGTACGTGGCAATTGCATCGACAAGGCCCAGGCCTCGCTCGGCTGATGCGGCCAGCAGCCAGAGCCCTGCACAAGGCAGAACCCACGCCACCACGCTTGTGACAAGCGCCGTCGTCCACGTCCGTAAACCGGATAGCCGACCGAGATTCGGGGCAGG
>JBEBGB010001283.1:0-1143 GCA_040081675.1 Vicinamibacterales bacterium | reverse complement strand
CGATCTTGGGCGGTCAATCATCGGCATGGTCGTGCGTGCGGGCGCGCCAAAGCCGGATATCAGCACAGTGGCTGCGCTGCGACAGGTGCTGCTGAACGCAAAATCAGTAGCCATGTCGAGCAGCACGAGCGGCGTCTATCTCACGACGACCTTGTTTCCCAAACTTGGCATCGCGGAGCAGATGGCGCCGAAAACCACGATGCAGGGTGCCGTGCTGGTGGGGAGGGGAGAGGCGGAGATCGGGTTGCAACAGGTCAGCGAGTTGCTGCCCATTCAGGGCACGACATTCGTTGGGACCATTCCGCAAGACGTGCAGTACGTGACGACGTATGCCGGTGCTGTCATCGCGTCCTCGACCCAGATCGAAGCCGCGAAGCGTCTGATCGCGTTCCTGGGTTCGGAGGCGTCCGCCGCTGCCATCACGAAGAGCGGAATGGAGCCCGCTCGCTAAAACGCGCCCGTGCTGACGCCGACCGTAAACGTGCGTCCGCGCGACGGCGCAAACTGGAATTGCTCACGGTAGTAGCGATCGGAGAGGTTCTCGACTGCGAACGTCAGGCCGAGCCGCTCGTGTCGCCGCGATAGCCCGACGCCCCAGCCAATCCGGTGCACCGTGAATCCGTCGAGCGAGAGCAGGTCTTGCGCAATGACGAATGGCGACGAGAGCAGTGTCGGGGTGACGCGCGTGACCTTGGTCTGCGTGCGAACACCGTACTCGAGCCACCAGCGACCGTGAGGTTCAGTAAAGCGCGCATTCGCGACGATTTTCACGGGCGTGATGTTGTCTGCGGGTTTTCCGTCGAGCGCGCTGCCGTCCAGAGGATTGATGCCGCGGGTGATCGTGCCGCGCGTGAACGCACCGGAACCGCTCAACGTCAGCACGCCACCTGCAAGACTGAGCGGAGCGTCCGCGGACAGTTCGAGGCCCCCAATCCGCACGTCGGCATAGTTGGTGGCCTGAGCCAGCGGTCCGCTCGGAGTGGTTGCCACGACGAGATCCTGAGCCACGAAGTCTTTGTACTGATTGAGAAATAGATACGCGCCGCCAGACACGCGGCCTTCGGTGAACTTCGCACCCACGTCGAAGTTGTTGCCCGTCTCGGGCTTCACGGCCACATTCGGTGCGATGCTGCCTGCCGTCGC
>JBEBGB010001282.1:0-1144 GCA_040081675.1 Vicinamibacterales bacterium | reverse complement strand
GGAACAGCCTGAAGTTCTGAGCCGGCTGCTCATCGACTTCCTTCGAAGCAACACTTAGAGCTGTTACAAAGCGACCAAAAGCTCTACCACAGAGGACACGGAGAATACGAGCCAAGAGTGGGCCGTGTCTTCCGTTCGTCGCCGTGACCTCCGTGGTAGTGCTCTAGTCTTGAAGCGCACTCTCGTGCGATAGACCCTCCCGGATCGTTTAGGGCAGAGCGAACGCGATGAACTCGCCCGAGTTACTGCCACCACTCGACGCGACGACGATGTACTGCTTGCCGTCGACCATGTACGTCATCGGCGAACCGCTTTGCGGAGCCGGCATGAAGAGGGCACCCACCTCGCGTCCGTTCGCCTTGTCGTAGGCACGCAGCATCGCTCCGCGCGGATGCTCCGGCGTCGTGGTCACCGCTGGGTCGCCCATCACGACGATGGACTTGGTCACCATCAGCCCTACGCCCGACACACCGGGCTGCCCCGTCTTCGGAATGTTGAGTCCTCGAAGCGCGGGGTGGTTCCTGACGTTATCCGGCGTATCTCCAGCCGCCACCTGCCAGACGATTTCACCGCGGTCCATGTTCATGGCCGTCAGCATGCCGTATGGGGGTTTGTAGATCGGCAGACCCTGCACGGTGAGCCCGGCGTTCGCGGCAGCTTCTTGAGCGGGAGACGGCGCCGGCGCACCCTCGGTCTTCAAGTTGGTTGGCGCAAACGGCTTTCCCGATCCGTCAGCGGCGCAGCAGTCGCCAGGTCCGAGCACTTCGCGGAACGGACGCCCTGCAATGCCCGCGACGTACTGGATGTCCGAGAACCCCGCTGGCGGCGCGACGAGCGATCGTGCCGACGGTGCGTTCGACGCCTGCGCGTAGATCACGTGCGTGTCCGGGTCGCCCGCAGAACCAGGCCAATTGGTGGCTGTGCCAGCGCCAACAGCGCCAAGGATCCCCGTAAGACTACCGAGCATAGGCGGTGTGAACGGTGAATCGCCCACTCGATAGCGCTTGAGGACCTCGAGTGCCTGCGCGCGCAACTCTGGCGTGAAGTCGATCACGTCGTCTGGCACTTTGAGGAAGTTGCGACCATAGGCTGGCGGCTTCGTCGGGAACGGCTGCGTCCTCGCGGTCTTCTCGTTAGGAATGTC
>JBEBGB010001281.1:0-1144 GCA_040081675.1 Vicinamibacterales bacterium | reverse complement strand
TTCAGCGCCGGGGTTGTAGCAACTGTGTGTCAGACCGTAGTCGAGCCCGAGCGACAGCCCGCGCTTGATAATGTCGGCTTTCGACATCGTGATGAGTGGCGTATGAATACAAAATCGCGAGCCTTCGACACCAGCGCGAGTCGCGAGGTTGGCCAACGACTCGAACGCAGCGATGAACGCTGGACGGCAGTCGGGATAGCCGGAATAGTCGAGAGCGTTGACGCCCATGACGATGTGCGTGGCATCGAGGACTTCAGCCCATCCCAGAGCGAGCGAGAGGAAGATGGTGTTTCGCGCAGGCACGTAGGTCGACGGAATGTCGGTGGCCGACAGGTCTCGATTCTCCGGCACTGGCTCGTCGGAGGTGAGCGACGAGCCCCCGATGGCGCGCAGGTCGAGCGGCAGTTCGAGATGCTGTTGTACGTGAAGCGCCGCGGCCACACGACGGGCGGCGACGAGCTCGTACGAGTGGCGCTGACCGTACAGCATCGACAGCGCGCACAGGTCGAACCCTTCGGACTTGGCGATCGCACCAGCGGTGTACGAGTCGAGCCCTCCACTGAGCAGCAGAACGGCCTTCACTCAGACTCCCCGAGTCTCCGGCGACCAGATGAATTTATGCAGCTGCAGCTGGACACGAACGGCCAGCCGGTCCGCGAGCACCCACTCGGACAACACTCTCGCATCGAGCACACCATGAACGGGTGAGAAGTGCACGGCTCCGACCTTCCCGGTGAGTGCGTGCTCGGCGACGGCGTCCTTCGCATAGTCGTAGTCGGCGCGATCCTTCAGCACGAACTTCACCTCGTCGTGACTACCAACGAGGTCGAGGTTCTCCCAGTGGTTTCGGTGCGCTTCGCCGCTCCCGGGACACTTCACGTCGACGATTTTGAGGACAGCACTCGGCACGCGCGCGATGGACCGGTGTCCGCCGGTCTCGATCATGACCGTATGACCACGTGCGAGTAGACGGTCCATGAGCGGATACACGTCTTCCTGCAGCAGCGGCTCTCCGCCCGTGATCTCGACGAGCGGACACCCGTATTTCTCCACGTCGGCGACGACATCGTCTACCTCTCGCTTCGAACCTTCGTGAAACGCGTACGCCGTGTCGCACCACGAGCAGCGAAGGTCACAGGCGGTG
>JBEBGB010000407.1:0-4801 GCA_040081675.1 Vicinamibacterales bacterium | reverse complement strand
GCCGTTCCTCCCACCTGCTCCATGGTCTGCTCTTGCAGCACGCGCAGCACCTTCGCCTGCGTCTTGAGGCTCATGTCGGCGATCTCGTCGAGGAAGATCGTGCCGCCGTCAGCCAGCTCGAACTTCCCGCGTCGATCAGCAACCGCGCCCGTGAACGCACCGCGGACGTGACCGAAGAGTTCACTCTCGATCAGTTCCTCGGGAATTGCGGCGCAGTTGACCTCGACAAACGGCCCGTTCCGGCGACGGCTCAGCGAATGTACGGTCCTCGCGACCATTTCCTTGCCGGTTCCGTTTTCACCGTAGATGAGCACCCGCCCGTTGCTCGGTGCAGCGATCGCCACTTGCTCGCGAAGCTGGCGCATGGCGTGGCTCTCGCCGAGCATCGTGCGTGGACGATCGACCCTGGCGCGCAGGGCGCGGTTTTCGTCCTCGAGCGAGCGCTGACGGAGCGCGTTGCGCACCACGAGCAAGGTCTTGTCGAGCGAGAGCGGCTTCTCGACGAAGTCGAAGGCACCCAGCTTGATCGCCTTGACGGCCGATTCAATGCTGCCGTGGCCCGAAATCAGCACGACCTGTGAGTCGACTTGCCGCTCGCGCAGCTTGGCCAGCGTCGCAAGGCCGTCCATGCCCGGCATCCACACATCGAGGACGATGAGGTCCACGGGACCTCGTGTCACGCGATCGAGGCACGCCTCTCCCGTCGACACGGCCTCCACGCTGTAGCCTTCGTCGCGCAACACGCCGCTCAGGGAGCTGCGCACGCCGGGTTCATCGTCGACGATCAGGATGGTGGGCTTCAACAGGGCAACTCGATCGTGAAGCGGGTGCCGGTCGGTTGGTTGTCGCTCGCGTCGATGGTGCCACCGTGCTCGGCGATAATCCGCCGGACGATGGCGAGCCCGAGGCCGCTGCCTCGCCGCTTGGTTGAATAGTACGGCAGAAAGAGTTTCTCGCGCTCCTCCGGCGGAATGCCCGGGCCGTTATCGCCGATCACGAGGCGAACCAGCTGATTCGGGCCGTCGTGGTGGGTCTCGATGACGATCCGTCCTTGCCGGTCCATCGCTTCGATCGCGTTGTCGACGACGTTCATGATCACGCGCCGCATCTGTTCAGGGTCGATCCTCACCAGGGGCACATCGCCGAAGGCCCGCACAAACGTCACGTCCGTGAAGATGCCGTCGTACAGCCCCAGCGCGCTGGCAATGAGCGCGGACAGGTCCGTCGGCGTCGTTCGGGGCGTTGGCATGCGCGCGAACTGCGAGAACTCGTCCACCAGGCCCTTGAGCGACTCGACTTCGCCGATGATCGTCGCCGCGCATTCGTCGACCAACGCACGGGCGCCAGACGGCGCGTCCGCGAAGTGGCGCTTCAGGCGTTCAGCGGACAACTGAATTGGTGTGAGCGGGTTCTTGATCTCGTGGGCCAGGCGTCGCGCGACCTCGCGCCAGGCCGCAACCCGCTGGGCACGTATGAGCGGCGTGACATCGTCCAGGACGAGGATCTGCCCCTCCTGGTCGCCACCGTCACTGGTGAGCGGCGTCGCAACCACCGCCATGTGCGCTTCGTGCCCTTCACGAATGATCGTCACCTCGCGCTCGATTGGCGACGTCTTGCCCGTTGCCGCGCTCATCAGGAGCAGCGCAATCGGCTCGAGATCAGCACGGTCGAACACGCTGTGAGCCGACTGCCCCACTACGCTTCGCGGCACACCCAGCAGACGTGCCGCGGCGCCATTGATGGTGGTGACACTGCCCGACGCAGAAATCGAGACAACCCCGGTGGTAATTCGTTCGAGGATCGTTTCCACGTATCGCCGACGGCCTTCGAGGGCAATTGTGGATTGTTCGACTCGCAACCGGCTGGTACTCAGTTCGCTGGCCATCGTGTTGAAGGCTTCCGTCAGTGCGCCGAACTCGTCGTCGCTCTGCGGTTCAACACGTTGATCGAGGTGACCTGCGCCGATCTCGCGCGCGGCGTGGGCCAGCGCCTGAACGGGACGCGTGATGCGCTTGGCCACGTAGAGGCCCATCCAGGTCGCGCTGACCAGAATCATCAGCGTCACCATCAGGAAGAACAGCAGGTAGACGCCGGTGAGCGGGCGGCTGAAGACTCGCAGCTGGTTGTAGTTCTCGTAGGCCTGCGTCATCTCGCGAGTGCGACCTGCGAGTGTCGCCTCCATGAGGTCGGTGGCCACCACCGCACCCACGATACGTCCGCTCTCGTCACGAACCGGGGCGGCGGCGTGAAGAAGGTCGCCCGACGATCCGAACGACTCGACGGCGCGCACAGGGTCTGGGGCAGACAGCACCTGCATGGCCAGGCGGTCGGAGACTGCCTGCGCATACGGCGCCGGCGTGGGTAGTGGGGCGATCGTGAATGCCGGAACGGGCGAGGGCGTCGAACCGCTCTCGTCGACCCGATAGACCTGCACCACGCGGACGCCGTGACCGCCAACCTCCGGCTCGATCTGCGGGCGAAGCGTCGCCGGATCCACCGTGGACAGATCAACGGACGCCAGCATTCGCGCGATGCGAGTCGCGCGCTCGGCCACCAGCAACTGCCGCTCCTGGTAGTAGTCGGCCGCAACCTCGTTGGCGGAGGACAGAATCTGGTCCATCGGCACGTTGAACCAGCGTCCCACGCTCGTGCGAATCAACTCGCTCCCCACGCCGAGCACCAGCATCGCGGGCACCAGGGTCATGCCGATGAGCAGCGCGACCAGCTTCGCCCGAAACCGTGCGAAGGGTCCACCGCGCCGGCGCTCGACGAGCAACTTGACGATGTTGCGCCCGAGTACGAAGACAAGCGCCACGACCATGGTCAGGTCCGCGGCGATCAGTGCGTAGAGAACAAACTCGGCGAGGTAGTCGGGCGAGAGACTGGGAGATCGATTGACGTAGGCGAGGATGGCGATGAGGACGGCGACCAGCACACCGATGCCGGCCAGGATGAGTCGCGGGTTGTCCCGAAACGGCGGCCGCGTCTCACGAGCGGAGCGGCTCTCGCTCTCAGAGTCCGACGTCAGCGAGGTACGTATGGAGGACACCAATCACTGCTTCTCGACCAGACCCTTGATTTCGTCCATGAACTCGCCAATGTCGCGGAAATGGCGGTAGACGGACGCGAAGCGCACGTAGGCGACCTTGTCGAGTTTCTTCAGTTCCTCCATGACGAAGGCTCCAATCTCGACGGTGCTGATCTCCCGCTCGGGTCGCTCCTGCAGCGTGGATTCCACCCGGTCGGCGATGGCCTCGACCGATTTCAAGCTCACGGGCCGCTTCTCGCAGGCTTTCAGCAGGCCGTTCACGAGCTTCTGGCGATCGAACCGCTCGCGCGTCCCATCCTTCTTGACCGCCATGTAGGGGATCTCGTCGATGCGCTCGTAGCTGGTGAACCGCTTGCCGCACTCGAGACACTCGCGGCGCCGACGAATCACTTCGCCTTCCTTGCTCTCGCGCGAGTCGACGACCTTGTCTCCCAGATTTGCGCAGTACGGACACTTCATAAGCTAGGCCGTCCCTTTGTCGGCCTGGTCAGCGAGGGTGCGCATGGCGGCCACGTTCAGGCCTTCCTGCGCCGCGAACACGAGGCCGAGGAGCAACGTCGGCCCAACCGTCATGAGGTGGAGCACGATGGCCGCACCAACGGCTGCATCGTCGGGAGCATCGAAGAAGGTGGTAGCCGCGAAGCGGAACGCGGCGTGGAATCCGCCGACGCCGCCCGGAGTCGGCACCGCCACGCCGACTACCAGCGGCGCAAGGATAAGAAACGACCCGACGAACGGCACGCTCAAATGGAACGCGACGGCGCCTGCCCAGATTCCTGCGGCGATCGACAGCCAGAGCGGAAACGAGAGAGCAAGCGCGACGAGAAAGCGGCCCGGTCGCCGAATCGCACCGAGACCAATGGCGAACTTCTCCGCAACGCGCGCCAGCAGTCCGGCGAGCCTGGACGGCAGAACAGCCTCCAGGCGCGCCAATGCCTTGGACAACCGTGTTGGGTTGCCCGCGAGCACCACCATGACGCTCACCGCGACAACGGCGACGACCGCGGCCAGGAGGCCGGTGACCTGCACGGCCTCGAACTGCACACGGTTGTGTTCGGTCGGTACTGGTGCAAAGAACAGGACATAGATCCCAAGCAGCGTCAGCACGGCCATCATGTCCAACACACGTTCGAGGATGATCGTGGCGAACGCGCCCGTGGCGCTGACCTTTTCCTGCCGCGCCAGGAAATACGGACGAATGACCTCGCCCGCCCTGAACGGCAGGATGTTGCTCGCCGCGAAACCCACAGCAGTGGCGCGAAACGAACTTCCAAAACCCACGATTCCCAACGGCTCGAGCAAGTACTGCCAGCGCCACGCGCGCACCGCAAGATTCACGAACATCGTGAGCAGCGACAGCATGAGCCACGCGGGATCAGCGTGAACGATCTGTCGTGCCACAGCGCGCAAGTCCACGTTGTACAAAAACAGGACCAGCAGAGCTGCGCTCAGCGCGACGACGATGACGGCTCGCAGAGGTGATCGCATGAAAGCGGGCAAAAACGTTCACTCACTATACCGCCCTAGCGGCGTCCTCGAGAGTTCACCCTACATGTTGTTGTTGATGCGATCGCGCGCGACCTGTAACATCCCTGACTTCTTTCGGCACGAGGTGCCCTTGCCGCTCGCCGCTCCGATTCTTCAAACCGCCATCGCTCACCGCGCGCCCGATCGTCAGGGCAAGGTCAGAGACATCTACGAGTTTGGCGATCGATTGCTCATCGTTGCAACGGATCGCATTTCTGCGTTCGA
>JBEBGB010000406.1:0-4804 GCA_040081675.1 Vicinamibacterales bacterium | reverse complement strand
ACGAAGTCGGCCATGCCCTGCTTCGCGAGTCGCCAGCCGGCCGAGAGCCCGGCAATGCCGCCGCCCACGATCACCACGGCAGCGCGTCGTGTCTCACGCGGTGCCGGGAATGGAAGTCGATCGCGGATGGCGTGGCCGGTGTCCTGCGATTCGTGGACAAGTCCACCAGCGATCGTTGGGCCGCTCTTGCGCGTCAGCCCGACGAGCGCCGCCGAGAGAAATGTGCGCCGCGTGATCGGGATCATCGGTTGATGGCGCGCCACTCGTCCTCGTAATACCGGACGAGGGCTTGTGTGTTCAGCCGGTTCGGCTCGACGGGCACTCGACTCATGTCAGAGGGAAACGAGAACATTTCGGGCAGGATCTCGAGCGTCAGAAAGCGCAGCCCCTCGGGAAGACTCGACGGTCGCTCTATGGCTCCGCGGCCCGCCAGGACGTACCCCCACTCGCCAAAGGACGGCACGTAGACGTGATACGGCGACGCCAGGAGACCGGCCTGCTCCACGGTCGCGACGATGCACCAGTAGGACCGCCTTGCAAAGAGGGGTGACGTGGCCTGCACCACGAAGTGCGCGTTCGGTGTGAGCCGCCCCGTCAGCATGCGGTAGAACGTCGTCGTGTAGAGCTTTCCGAGCGAGAAGCTGGACGGATCAGGAAAGTCGACGATCGCAAAGTCGAACTGGTCGGCACCCGAGGAGAGCCAGGTGAAGGCGTCGGCGTTGATCACCTGAAGGCGCGGGTCAGTCAGCGATCCCTGGTTCAGCCGCCGCAAATCCGAATGGGTCGAAAACAGACGCGTCATCTCGGGATCGAGGTCGACGAGCACGACACGTTCGATCGACGGATATCGCAGCACCTCTCGCAGCGCGAGACCATCACCGCCGCCGAGGATCAAGACGCGCCGCGCGTCTGGCAGCGCACCCAGCCCCGGATGTACCAACGCCTCGTGGTACCGATACTCGTCCCGCGAACTGAACTGCAGATTCGAGTTGAGGAACAGCCGCAGGTCGTCCTTCCAGGCCGTGAGGACGATGCGCTGATACGGAGTCGTCCGGGCGAACACGATCTCGTCTGCGTACAGGTTTGACTCACTCAGCTCGAGAATCGTGTTTGCCCACGCCATGCCGGCCAAGAGCATGGCCAGGGCCACGATACAGGCGCCCTGCAGCATCCGCCTGCCGCCAAGCGACGCTTTCAGCAGCTGCGTTGTCCAAAACGCTACCGCTACGTTGATGACACCAAACAGCATCGGCGCGCGCACCAGCCCGAGCTTCGGCACGAGAACCAGCGGAAACAGCACGCTCGCGCCGAGTGCGCCGAGGTAGTCGAAGGTCAGGACGTTCGAGACCACGTCCTTGAACTCGAAGCGATCCTTGAGCAGCCGCATCAGGAGCGGGATCTCGAGGCCGACGAGCACGCCGATGACCATGACGAGGAGGTAGAGCAGCAGACGGAAGGCGTCGGTATAGGCGAAGGCCAGGAACAGGAGCGTGGAGGAGAAGCCGCCGACCACCCCCACCATGATCTCCACCATCACGAAGCGCGCCGCGAGGCCTCGCACGATGAAGCGCGACAACCACGAGCCGACGCCCATGGCGAACAGGTAGGTTCCGATGATGGTCGAGAACTGCGTGACGCTATCGCCGAGCAGGTAGCTGGCCAGCGCACCGGCGACGAGCTCGTAAATGAGCCCGCAGGCGGCGATGAGCAGCACCGACACCAGGAGTGCGGCGGTCACAAGGAAGCCTCCGGTCTACGCCTGGATCAGTGAATCGCCGCGGCGATGATGATCGAGATGCCGAGCGCGATGGCTCCAATCAAAATGGCGAGCGCCGTGTTCTTCTGGTCGACGATCTCGTTCCAGAGCCTATACGGGGTCAGCCAGTCGAGCGTTACGAACGAAATCAGGAGCACGACGATGCCGAGCAGGGCAAACAGCAGTGCGGCAAAGAAGTTGGCGATCAGATTGTCGGGCACGTCACTTGCCTCCAAAGGAGCGTGGCGATCCGTTGTACAGGGAACGGTAGGCGCCGGGATTCTCGCGAATGGACCGTGGAACGTTCGACACCGCCGAGGGCCGTGATGTCAACCAGCCACGCGTGTCGGCCATGCCGGTGGCGCCAAGCAGCGTGAGCCCGGCGAGCAGATACAGGATGCGGATCATCGTGAAGCCTCAACTCGCATGGTCGCTCTCCTGCCAGCGCGCGCGCTCGAACGCCATCGGTCTGAACGTCGCGAGAATTGGCGGGATGACCAGCAGCACGAAGGCGATTGCGTATGGAATGAGCGATGGAACGTCGCGACGCACCGTCAGGTTGTAGCGGACAGCTCCGGCGGCTTCAGGCTCGACACGAAGGTAGTACTGCCCGGGCTGCACGGCGGGCAGCCGAATCTCCGCATGGCGGGAGCCCTCGGTCCAGGCGCCGTCAGAGTCGGTGCCGGAGTAATAGCCGACCTCACGCGCCAGGTTCAGAGCCGTGCCCGACTCCATGTTGACCAGCGCAAGATCGAGGTACAGCCATGAGTTATCAACGGCGGCGTCGACGTCGATTTCGACCGTCCCTGCCGAGCCGACCTGAAACGTGTCGGTCACGAACGCGGCTTCGCCCGGCGAGGGCGTGAACTGGTAGACGTGGCTGTAGACCACCTCGCGCGCAGCCGTCACTTCGCGGCCGGCGAACAGCAGAAGCAACAGCGCCGCGAGAATGAGAAAAGCGCTCCAGAATTTACTGGTTCCGGTGTACGGCGACGGCTGATTCGCAAACACGCCTTCAGCAGCCGGCGGCTCACCGGGAAGTTTGAACGCTTCCCAGACCTGCTCGCCCGGCACGTACTCGCCGAGCGACCAGGTCTTCTCATCGCCTGTGGCCTCGAGGGACAGCAGCAAGGGTGGGGCGATGAAGTCGCTCGTTTCCACCGTGTCGTGCGCGCGAACCCGCCACGGAAACTCCCCAAGCACGAAATCGGTCGTGGCCACTGCGGTCTGAAAATGGCGGAAATACTTGTCCTGATACCGCAGCGTGGGACGGTCGCCCTGGCGCGAATACGCCGGCACCGATCGGATTGCGCGGACGGCGTTCCAGTGACCGTTGTATTCGCTCAGGTACCGGAAGCCGTAGTACGGATTGAACAGCACGTACTCGTTCCACCCGTAGTCCTCATCGTCGACGGTGATGGAGCGGCGTTGGAATCCCACCACTTCGAACGGATGACCTTGCCAGGTGCCACGCGTGCCGAGGGGAATGACCGGCGTGTAGCGCTGCCGGAGCGCCGCTTCCTGAAGGATGACCAGAGTGGGATCGCGCGGATCGAGAATGGCGCCGCACGACGTACACGCCACGGCGACGGTGTGGGTGAGCGCCCGCAACTCGACCGCCGCACCGCAATTGGCGCAGTTGAATCCGCGAAGCGACCGCGTGGCCGGGGTCACCATCCCTCGAACTGGCGCACATTGCGGAGTGCGAGATCGTCGTACTCGACGAATCGTCCCACGAACAGGAGCGGCGGCGTCTCGCTGTAGTCGATCGTGGCGAACACGTCGGCCGCGCCGCGCAGGTCGGCGAAGAGCACGTCACCCGTGGTCTCGTACGCAAATGGCAGTTCGCCTTCGAATCCGACGTAACGCGCACGAGTCAGCGTGGTCACCTGGAGCGGGCCGTGTTGCAGGTCGAGGCGCCAACCGAGGTTCGCCTGGCCGGCGGGCGGGAGCATCCGGTCGATGGTCTCGAGCACCGTGACGCCGTACTCCGCTTGTGCGTCGGACAGCCAGCCGCTACCGCCGCCTGCGAAGGCCAGGTGCCATTCATTCCAGCCGCCGTTCTCGTATTCGTACACCAGGCGGCCGATGACCGTGAACGGCTTGTCGTCGAATCGTCCCTCGGTACCCAGTTGAATGGGAGAGCTGTCGACAGGCAGGTCGCTCATCATGCCCATCGCCGACAGGTTGACGTCGTGCCGGACAACCACGGATCGGCAGTGGGCGCAGAGGGTCTGCACCGCGCTCGACCACTGGAATGTGACGGGAGCACCGCAATTCGGGCAGCGACCGGTGAACCCGCTCATGGGCGACCGTCCGTTTCGAGTGCTGGCTCCGACACTGAAGCGAACGCCCGGTGCACGCATCGGACTTCGACCTCGCGCGCGCCGAGCAGCGTGGACAACATGTGCCGCGCGTCCCATTCAGGACGAGGGCGGCAGCAGAACACGTTGAGGCAGATCGAACCGAACTCGGGGAAGGTATGGCAGGCCAGGTGCGACTCGGCCAGCATGACGAAGCCGGTGATACCGCCAGGCGCCGGAAACGCGTGCCACACGGGAGCCGCAACGGGAGTGAGGTCGAGCTCGGCGATCAGGCGCGCGAAGAGTGCCTGCAGACAATCGCGATCGCGCAACGCGGAGGGGTCGCAGCCGTGCGCGTCGATGATCCACTCGAGGCCCGCCATGGATGCTGGCTAGTATACCGACAGCAGAGCGGCGCCCTCGCGTCCGGCGCTACGTGAATGCCCGCGTAATCGCCGCCAGCTGGCGCCGGCGGTCACCATCGCTCAGTTGCGCCAGTCGACGTTTCAAAGCCTTGCCGTCCCGCGGCGCGCCAAACGCCCGCGCTTCCTGCGTCGAGGGGTCATGCCGCATCGCGCGCCAGGTCTTGGTGGTGAACAGCGGCAGATCAAGCCGCTCCATCGCAGAGCGCTCATGTTCGTAGACTGCCACGCGTCCTCGCGAGGGCGCCGTTTTGATGCAGAGCGGACGCGCCAGCCACTCGAGCTCTATCGACCGGTCGATGCCATCTTCGAGATGCTCTGGA
>JBEBGB010001280.1:0-1148 GCA_040081675.1 Vicinamibacterales bacterium | reverse complement strand
ATCCATGGCTTCATGATACTTGCGGGCGGGCAGGGCAGGCGGGGCAGGCGGGGCAGGCAGGGCAGGCGGGTCTGCTTGGCGCGACGGTCAGGACGGTCGGGACGGTCAGGCGGCGCGACATTGAAGACGAATTGCCAGTGTGAGCGTCAGCTCCACGCCCAAAGCCCAGAGCCTGCATGATCAGATCTGACCGATAATGCGCCGTGCACTGGGCAACTCGGCTTCTCGTTGTTGCCACGCTTGTCGTGCTGACGCTGGGCGGTTCTCCGCCTGCCCAGAGACGCGGCGGCGGAGTCATGCCCCGACAGTCGTCGTTCGCACCCGATGTTGCCTACGACGGACGCTTCACGTTCGTCCGTCTGCGTTGGCGCAACGGCGGCAACTCGCGCGGTTTCTGGAGTACGGCCTGGGACCACGACTACCCACGTGCGGAACAGAATCTCGGTCAAATCCTGCGCGAACTCACCGCGATCGACGTGAGAGCTGACGGCAGCCGTATCCTCGCGCTTGACGATCCGGAGTTGACGAAGTATCCGATCGCCTTCATGTGGGAACCCGGCTTCTGGGAGCTCAGCGAGACGGAGGCAGCCGGCTTCCGTGCCTATCTGCTCAAGGGCGGATTCGCGGTCTTCGAAGACTTCGATGGCCGCTCGCAGTGGGACAACTTCGAAACGCAGATGCGGCGCGTCATTCCGGACGGCCGCTTCGTGAAGCTGGATCAGTCACATCGCCTCTTCGACTCGTTCTATGCCATTCATGACATCGATGCCATCGTGCATCCGATGTCCGGCCTTCGTCCGAGCTACTACGGCATGTACGAAGACAACGACCCGGCGAAGCGTCTGATGGTCGTGGCCAATTTCGACAACGACGTTCCGGAGTACTGGGAGTGGTCTGGCCAGGGCTTGTTTCCCTTCGCCAACACCAGCGAGGCGTACAAACTCGGCGTGAACTACATGATCTATGGCCTGACCCATTAACCCACGCCGGCCGGAAGGCTCGCCGGCGATGCGTGCAGGCTGGGCAGGCCTGGCAGGCAGGGCAGGCACGGCAAAGTCCGGAATGCCGGGAACGGCAGGTAGGGCAGGGCAGGTGGGGCACGCCCCGCTGAGAAAAACGCGCGCGATGCAGTGTGAGCGTCAGCTCCA
>JBEBGB010001279.1:0-1148 GCA_040081675.1 Vicinamibacterales bacterium | reverse complement strand
AACGCTAGGAGAACTCTCTCAATCCCTCTGCAGCTTACCCACAGACTGTCACCCATCAGGGGTGACTAAGTGTCACCCATCAGGGTTACCGCTCACTCGCTCGATCGTACGGAACCAAATGCTGTTCGAGCCAATTCTGAAAGTGGTCACGAGCGAGTGTGCCGGCGGCGACCGCGAGAATCTCAGCTTCTGAGTCGTCAACGCTGGCAGAGAGTTCGAACCCGTTGAGCATGAGCATGGCCTCGACCGCGGCATGGCCCACTCGCTTGTTGCCGTCGACGAAGGGATGGTTCTTGATCAAAGAGAAGCCAAGCGCCGCCGCCTTCGCGACCAAGGAGGGATAGAGATCGTCGCCCCCGAAAGTCTGCTGCGGCTGGCCGAGAGCGGACTCCAAGAGGCCGAGGTCGCGAAGACCGTGCGAACCGCCGGTCTCGGAGATGATCAGGTCGTGAAGCTTCAGTACCTCAGCGAGGCTGAGGTATCGCGTCACCGGAGTCTCTCGTAGAGCTCCCGATTCTTCTTCACGAGGCGCGACGCCAATTGGTCGAAGTCGGCTTCCGGAACGGATACGAGCTCGCGGATCGCCGCCTCAGCCAGCTTCTGGGGCGGGATGTTGAGGCGACCGGCAATTTCTGCGAGACGCCGTTCTTGGGCCTCGGAAAGTTCAATGGCGAGCTTCATGACTCAGTAATACCTCGTGGTCACGCCGAGTTCCAGGCCTGGCGGTTCTACCAATACCATGCGGCCTTGCGAGGATGCACGTACGGCCGCGCCTCGGCGTGGCCCAACCCAAGGGCTTCACGACAGCGACGCCGTTCCTTTCGATTGAAGATGTTGCGATACCACCGCGGCGGGACCCCCAACCAGGATCGATCTTCTGTCCGCGACTTCTTCCAGCGCTTGATACGACCGCCGGGTAGTGTGATCCACTTCTTGGACGCCATGTGCCCCTCCAGTAGGAGTAACTACTGGAAGGGCGCCTCCATTTCGAACGAGTGCGGCATGCTCGCGCGCATTGTTCTGAATCCGGCCAAAAGATTGAGGGCTAGCTAACGGTTCAGGTTTCTGCTGCACGAGCAACATGGTCTTCCCGCGTGGTGAGGTGCAAGCCGAACCACGCGGGCCACACAGTTGACCGAAGTGTCAGC
>JBEBGB010001278.1:0-1149 GCA_040081675.1 Vicinamibacterales bacterium | reverse complement strand
GGATCGATCTGGACCTGAAACTGCCGGAGGTAGCCGCCGAGACGTTCGACGGCGGCGACGCCAGGCACGGCAAGAAGTCGGTTCTTGACCTCGAATTCGGCGAGGTCACGCAGGGTCATGAGATCGGCCGCGCCCGGTTCCGCCTCCAGCGTGATTTCGAAAATCTCGTTCAATCGCCCGGTCACGCCCGACAGCAGCGGCGGCTCGGTGCCCGGTGGCAGCTGCGAACCGCTTTGCGCCACCCGTTCGGCCACGAACTGGCGTGAACGGTAGTAGTCCGCATCGGGCTCGAACTCGACCGTGATCTGGCAGACACCCAATTGCGAAGTGGACCGAATTCGACGCACATCAGGAAGACCGGCCAACGAGGCTTCCATCGGAATCGAGATGCCCGTCTCCAACTCCTCGGCACCCATGGCCGCATTCTGGACGATGACGTTGAACACCGGAGCCGAGAGGTCGGGAAAGACGTCGCGCCGCAGTCCCTGCAGCGCAAAGGCGCCGAAGACGGTGCCGGCCAACGCGAGAATGACAGCAAGTGCCGGCTTGCCGAACGACGCACGAATGACACGTTCGATCACGTCAGTGCTCCTCGTGCTCGCCGGCGGACTTTTCGGTCTCGGCCTTCAGCAGGAACGCACCATCCACCACGACGGTCTCTCCAGACTTGATGCCTGATACAACTTCCACTTCGCCGGCAAGATCTCGACCGCGACCGACAACGCGGATTTCGAATGTCCTGTCGTCTCTGGGTACGAAGACACACCACCGGTCGCGCACGCGCTGAAGCGCTGCCACCGGCACCGTCAACATGACGCCGGACTCGTTGCCGACCGGGAGCCATGCGGTCGCTGACATGCCGGGTCTGAGCACGCCCTCGCTGTTGGCCATGTCGATGCGGACGGACACCGTTCGCGATTCCCTCTCCACCTCCTGGCCGATGAACGACACTTGACCGGAGAACGTCCGGCCGGGCATCGCGGCGAAGGCAATGCGTGCGGTCTCCCCGACGCGCAGACGCACGGCGTCTCGTTCGAACGCGTGCACGGTCAGCCACAGCGTCGACAGATTGGCGATCTTGAACAACGGCGTGGACGGATCGGTGACCTGTCCGAGCAACACGGTTCGATCGATCACCGTGCCCGCAAT
>JBEBGB010001277.1:0-1149 GCA_040081675.1 Vicinamibacterales bacterium | reverse complement strand
GCCCAGAGCGTGGCACCCTGAATCGCCTTCATCGGCGCAACTCCGAGATCGGTCAGCATCTGCATCTCGTAGTGCAGGCTGAGTCCGGGCACGATCTGCTCGCAGCAACCGGTGTCGGTGGCCGCAAGGATCTTGCCTCCGGCCTCTGAGTACTGACGCAGGAACTCGGCTGCCCTGTCGTAGCCAGCGCGGGGGCGCGGCTGGCGAACCCACGCGTCCTTCGCCGAGGCTGGGACAAACGCGAGACGCGGGTCCTTCGCCACTGGTGCGGCGGCCGCGGTCCAATCGCGCCACCGCTCGGTCGATCCGCCCCATATCAGGTAGAGGGTCGGATTCACGTAGACGCCTTGTTTGACCAGATAGTCGATGAGCGGCGGGAACAGCTTCGGGTCGACGAGTGCCTCAGGACTCCCACTCGTCGGAAGCGGTTGGCCGGCCTGCACGAGCAGCGCCCGCGCCATGGTGTCGGTGTGCTCCATGTGCTTGAAGCCCATCTCGACAGCCTTGCGAATGTTCTGCGTGTGGCCAAGCACTTTCAGGCCAACGGCGTTCGACTCTTCGATGACAGCGCGGAGTTGCTCGTCGGTGATCGTCAGATCCACCTTGATGTGATCGACACCAGCGGCCTTCAGCTTCCGAACGTAGGCGCGAGCCTCTTCGGGCGTCCTCACGAAGCTGCCGTCCGTCGTCGGTGAACCGAGCGGCCCCGTGACCCTCGCACCAGAGACGAACATCCGCGGCCCCTTGATGCGTCCGCTATTCAGCGCGTCGCGTTGCGCGATGCTCCACGCGGTGTCGTTGTGAATGTCGGCAATGGTGGTGATGCCGTACGGCAGGAACATCGGCACCTGGTAGTCGCGCAAGTGCACGTGGCCGTCGATCAAGCCAGGCAGGATCGTTCGGCCGTTCAGCCTGAGGACTGTCGCACCAGAAGGAACGGAAACCTGCCCTCGCGCGCCGACGGCTGTGATGCGTCCACCGGTTGAGACGATCACAGCGTCAGCCACGGGGGGCTTGCCGGTGCCGTCAATCAGCGTCCCACCTTCGAGGACGAGGACGCGGTTCTGCGCAGCAGGCCCAGACGCGGCCATCACGACGGCGACGATCAGGAGACCGAGGCGTGACTTCATAGAAACTCCCAGCTCCACG
>JBEBGB010000405.1:0-4824 GCA_040081675.1 Vicinamibacterales bacterium | reverse complement strand
CCCGGATAGGTCGTGGACTCGAGAATGACGAGTTGACCGCGGCGCAGCACCTTCGCGACGGCTTCAACAGCCTTGACGATGAAGGACAGGTCGGGGTCCTTGGTCTTGCGCAGCGGCGTGGGCACGCAGATATCGATGACGTCCATGTCACCGAGCTTCGACATGTCGCTCGTCGCACGCAGGCGCCCGGCGCGCACGCAGGCGGCGAGTTCGTCCGCCGGCACGTCGGGGATATAGCTCTGGCCAGCGTTGATGGCCGTGTTCTTCGATTCATCGACGTCGAATCCGGTGACGTCGAACCCTGCATGAGCGAATTCAACCGCGAGCGGAAGACCAACGTAGCCAAGACCGATGATGCCGATCCGTGCCTCGGTGGCGCGAATCCGCTCGAGGAGCCGAGCAGCTGGAGTCAGCGGACTATCGCCTCTGCGCGACTGCAGGCGCCGCGGCACTGAGGCGCGCGACGTCAGCGTCGACCATCATCTCGATCAATTGCTTGAAGTCGACCTTTGGCTCCCACTTCAGCACTCGCTTCGCCTTCGAACAGTCGCCGAGCAGGTGATCCACTTCCGCCGGGCGCAGGAACGCGGGGTCGAGCACGACATGCTTCTGCCAGTCGAGGCCGACGCGGGCGAATGCGATCTCGACGAGTTCCTTCACCGAGTGACTGATGCCGGTCGAGATGACGTAGTCATCCGGCTGATCTTGTTGCAGCATGAGCCACATGGCGCGGACGTAGTCGCCTGCAAAACCCCAGTCGCGCTGGGCGTCGAGGTTGCCGAGCGCCAGCTTGTCCTTCAGGCCCAGCTTGATGCGCGCGACGCCGTCGGTCACCTTCCGGGTGACGAACTCGAGACCGCGGCGCGGCGACTCGTGGTTGAACAGCATGCCCGAGACCGCGAACATGTCGTAGCTCTCGCGGTAGTTGACGGTGATGTAATGCGCGAACACCTTCGACACGCCGTAGGGACTGCGCGGATAGAACGGCGTCAGCTCGGTCTGCGGAACTTCGCGCACCTTGCCGTACATCTCGCTCGACGATGCCTGGTAGAAGCGAATCTTCGGATCGACGCGTCGAATGGCATCGAGCACCCGGGTGACACCTTGCGAGTTGAACTCGCCGGTGAGCATCGGCTGATCCCACGACGCAGGCACGAACGACATTGCCGCGAGGTTGTACATCTCGTGTGGTCGAACCTGGTCGATGACGTTGAGCAAGGAGAGCTGATCCAGCAGGTCCGCGGGCAACAGCGTGACGCGGTCGAGCAAATGCTCTATGCGCCAGGTATTCGGCGCGCTCAGGCGACGCATCGTACCGAAGACTTCGTAGCCTTCCTCGAGAAGCAACTCGGCCAGGTACGAACCGTCCTGCCCCGTAATACCCGTAATCAGTGCGCGCTTGGCCATTCGATCTCCGCGGGAATCATCAGATAAACCCACCAATTATACACGTGGATACCACGCCCAGGACACGGCATGGTTCAGCCAGCCTGGACCTTGATAGTGCCGCGCACGTGCATCTACGTCTCTCGTCTGAGGTCCGGTTGGTCGAACTCCGCGGACTACAGGTCTCTAATCACAGATCTCTAACCACAGGTCTCTGCGACGTGACGTGCGAGGGCGTCTTTCCACGTAGGCATGTTGATACCAGCGGCGAGAAGCTTGGCATTCGACATCGCACAGAACCGGGGTCGGATGGCCGGAAGGGACACATCGTCGAGAGTCACCCCTTGGAACCGCGGAGAGACGCCGAGCACGCGTGCGGCCTCCGTCGCGAGGTCGAGCCATGTGCCGAATCCGCTGTTGACGCAGTGGTAGAGGCCTGGCGCGCCGTTGTGTTCGAGCAGCTCCAGCGTGGCACGGGCGGCGTCGACGACATACGTGGGCGACACGGTACGGTCGACAAACACCCGAACGACACGTCCCGCGCGCAGTCCATCGAGAATCGCCTCGAGGCTTCCCTTTGGCCGGCTTCCCGTGGCTGCGCCGAAGAGGCTTTCGACGCGCAGCACGTACGAACGCGGCGCATCTGCGGCGAACCACTCGCCGAGCAGCTTCGACGAGGCATACACGCCACGAGGATTCGGCGGATCGTCTTCAGTCATCGGCGTCGATGCCGTGCCGTCGAAGACAAAGTCGGTGCTGTAGTGCACCAATGCGGCATTCGACTGGCGAGCCGCCCGCGCGAGCGACCGTACGGCAAACGCGTTCACCAGCAGGGCGTCGAGTGGGTGACTCTCCGCTGCGTCCACCGCGTTGTAGCCGCTGCAGTTGATGATGGCGTCTGGTCGCACCCGATCGACTGCGGTCGCCACAGCGGCGTCGTCAGTGAGGTCCAGCGCGGCGCGGTCGAAGGCCGTCACATCGTGGCGAATCGCGCAGACTTCGACGACGGCGGCGCCAAGCTGCCCACGCGAACCCACGACGGCAATGCGCATCAGGCGGCGTCCTTGGCGACGAAGGCCCGCATCTGTGGCTCGTCGAGTGCACCCTCCCAGCGGGCGACCACTGCCGTGGCGATGCAGTTACCTGCCACGTTGACGCCGGTGCGTCCCATGTCGAGCAGCTGGTCGATGCCGAGCAGAATCGCGGCGCCTTCAAGGGGAAGACCGAATTGCGTGAGCGTGCCCGTCAGCACGACGAGCGCGGCCCGAGGCACGCCAGCGACGCCCTTGCTGGTCAACATGAGCGTCAGCAGCATGATCAGCTGTTGCCCGAGGCTGAGCGTGACGCCCGACATCTGCGCGACGAACACCGTCGCGAGCGACAGGTAGAGCGTGGTGCCATCGAGGTTGAAGCTGTATCCGGTCGGCAGCACGAACGCCACGATGCGCTTGGGCACACCGAACCGCTCCATCACGTCGAGCGCCGCCGGAAGCGCCGCTTCCGAACTGGCCGTCGAGAAGGCAATGAGACACGGCTTCCTGATCGCCTTGATGAGAGTGAACGCCGAGACACGTATCAACAGAGATGCGAACACGACCGTGAGTGCCAGGAACAAGAAGTAGCCGGCATACATGACCAGCACCAGCTTGCCCAGCGTCACGAGGACGCCGATGCCCTTGCCGGCAACCGTGGCACCAATGGCCGCGAAGACCCCGACGGGGGCGAACCACATGACGTAGCCCGTCACCTTGAACATCGCCTGTGCGGTCGACTCCATCACGTCGAAGATCGGCTTGCCCAGCGTGCCGATTGAGGCGACTGCCACACCGAAGAAGGTCGCGAAGACCACCACCTGCAGAATGTCGCCGCGCGCCATGGCATCGACGACGGAGGTGGGAAACAGGTGCAGGACCATGTCCCACGGCGTCTGCTGCGCCTGAGGCATCGTGGCAACGACGGCCGTGTCCGCGCCAAGCGGAACCGCCACGCCAGCGCCCGGCTGGAAGACGTTGACGAGCAACAGCCCGAGCCCGAGCGCGGCAGTCGTCGCGATCTCGAAGTAGATGATCGCCTTGAGGCCAATGCGACCGAGCGAGCGCAAGTCGCCGCTGCCCGCAATGCCCACCACGAGCGTCGAGAAGATGAGCGGCGCGACGATCATCCTGATCATGCGCAGAAAGACCTCGGCGAGCGGACGTACCGCGAGCGCGGCCGAGGGCCAGAGCCAACCGACGAGAATGCCGAGAAGAAGTCCGACGAAGATACGTGCGGTACCGCTGCTGCGACGGGTGGAGCCCGACGCTGCTGCCCCTGGGTCGCCAGCAATCACGGCGTCGGCCTGCCCGCGAACTCCGCGATCGCCGTCACGACCGTCCGCTGCTGGTCGAGTGATAACTCAGAGTAGATGGGAATCGCGATTGTCTGATCGGCAGCTCGCTCCGCATGGGGAAAGGTCCCCCGCTCGTAGCCCAGGTCTGCGAAACACGGCTGCAGGTGGAACGGCACAGGGTAGTAGACCTCGTTGCCGATGTGGCGCGCGTCGAGAAAAGCTTTCAGTCCATCGCGGTGAGGCACACGAATCACGAACTGATTGAAGATGTGGTGCAAGCCCTCGGGCTCCACCGGCAGGACGATGGCGTCGAGCAGGCCCGCGTCGCGGAAGAGCGTCTGGTAGCGCGAGGCATTGAGTCGACGAGCTTCGGTCCACGCAGCAAGGTGCGGTGCCTTCACGCGAAGAACTGCCGCCTGCAGGGCATCCATCCGGAAGTTGCCACCGATCATGTGGTGGTAGTACTTGGGTTCCATGCCGTGCATGCGCAGCAATTGCGCGCGCCTGGCAAGCGCGGCGTCATTGGTTGTGACCAATCCCGCGTCGCCAAATGCTCCAAGGTTCTTGCTGGGGAAAAACGAAAAACAGCCGAAGGCACCCATCGCACCCGCGGGTCTCCCCTGGTAGGTGGAGCCAATCGCCTGCGCGGCGTCCTCCACAACAGGCACACCGGCTCGTGATGCGACGGCAAGGATGGGACCCATGTCCGCGCAGAGTCCAAACAGGTGAACGGGCATGATCGCCCGTGTCCTCGGTGTGATGGCTGCTTCGATTGCTGCCGTGTCGATGTTGTAGGTGACCGGATCGATGTCGACAAGCACCGGTCGTGCACCCAGTCGGGCCACCACTCCCGCCGTCGCGAAGAACGAATAGGTGGGTGTAATCACCTCGTCGCCTGGACCAATGTTCAGCGCCATGAGTGCAAGCAGCAGCGCGTCGGTTCCCGACGACACAGCCACGCTGTGCTCGACGCCGATGAGCGCCGCAAGCTCGCGTTCGAGACTGGTGATCTCGGGCCCCATGATGAAGCGCTGGCTGTCGCACACGCGGGTGATCGCGGCGAGCACTTCATCTCGAAGCGGCCCGTACTGAGCCTGGAGATCGAGCAG
>JBEBGB010000404.1:0-4827 GCA_040081675.1 Vicinamibacterales bacterium | reverse complement strand
TGCGTCATCGCGCCGCCGAGTTCTTCCTTGGAGACCTCCTCGTGCGTCACCGTCTTGATGACGTCTGGTCCCGTCACGAACATGTAGCTCGTGCCCTTGACCATGACGTTGAAGTCCGTAATGGCCGGTGAGTACACCGCACCACCGGCGCACGGCCCCATGATGGCGGAAATTTGAGGGACCACGCCCGACGCCAACGTGTTGCGCAGGAAGATGTCGGCGTACCCACCGAGCGAGAGCACGCCCTCTTGAATGCGCGCACCGCCCGAATCGTTCAAACCGACGACCGGCGAACCGAGCTTCATCGCCAGATCCATGATCTTGACGATTTTCGCCGCGTTGGTCTCGGACAGCGACCCACCGAACACGGTGAAGTCTTGCGCGAAGGCGAACACCTGGCGTCCATCGATCAGGCCGTGTCCGGCAACAACGCCGTCGCCCGGAATCAACTGATCGGCCATGCCGAAGTCGAGGCAGCGGTGCGTGACGAGCTTGTCGACTTCCTCGAAGGTGCCAGGATCGAACAGCAGGTCTATGCGCTCGCGAGCCGTGAGCTTGCCCGCCTCGTGCTGGCGCCGCATGCGGTCTTCGCCGCCGCCCTGCTCGGCGCGGCGGTCAAGGTGGTCGAGCGTCGTCGTAGGATCCATCGGTATCGGCAGAGGGGCGTCGCTAGCCCTTGGACGGGTAGGCTTTTTCCCAATCCTTGAGAAAACGTTCGAGCCCTGCGTTCGTGAGCGGATGGTTGAAGAGTTGATCGATGAGCGAAGGCGGACAGGTGCAGATGTCGGCACCCATGCGAGCCGCCTCCACGATGTGTATCGGGTTTCGGCAGCTCGCCACCAACACCTCGGTCGTGAACTCATAGTTGTCGAAGATCTGGACAATGTCCCGAATCAGCTCCATGCCGTTCGAGCCGATGTCGTCAAGGCGGCCGACAAACGGGCTCACGAACGTCGCGCCGGCCTTGGCGGCCAACAGCGCCTGCGCCGCCGAGAACACGAGCGTGACATTCACGCGGATACCCTCGCTCGAGAGCGCCTTGCACGCCTGGATGCCGTTTCGTGTCAGCGGCAGCTTCACGACCATGTGGGCGTCGAGCGCGGCAATTTCGTGACCTTCGCGAATCATGCCCGGAAAGTCGGTGGAGATGACTTCGCCGCTCACCGGTCCCTGCACGATCGCGCAAATCTTCTTGAGATTTTCCTTGTAGTCGCCGGGCTCTTTCGCCAGCAGGGACGGATTGGTCGTCACGCCGTCGATGATGCCGATGGCGACAAGCGTTTCGATGTCCTTGATGTTGCCGGTGTCCAGGAACAGTTTCATTGATGCCTCATCTGAATCGGGAATCGATGCCTACACTTCACTCCTGACCGGATTGGTCAGCTCGCCGATTCCCTCGATGCGCACCGTCAAGACGTCGCCTGAGGCAATAGCACCCACGCCGGCAGGCGTGCCGGTCGCGATGACGTCGCCCGGTTCGAGGGTCATGACGAAGGTGATGTACTCGATGAGAAACTCGATCGGGAAGATCATGTTGCTCGTGCTCGAGTGCTGGCGACGCTCGCCGTTGACGAACCCTTCGATGGTGCGCGGGCCGCGCGTACCGCCGATCTCCACGCAGGGTCCGAACGGCGCGAACGTGTCGAAGCCTTTCGCGCGGGTGTACTGCGGCTCTTTGTTCTGCAGATCCCGCGCCGTAATGTCGTTCAAGCACGTGACGCCGAGGATATAGTCCCACGCCTGCGCCGCTTTCACCCGGTGAGCGCGCTTTCCAACAACCAGCGCAAGCTCTGATTCGTAGTGGATCTGGCCCACGCCTGGAGGGATGAGGATCGCACAGCCAGGATCGAGAACCGCGCTCGGCGGCTTGGTGAACAGCAGGGGCTCTGGCGGAATGACCTTCTTCACTTCCGCTGCGTGGTCTTTGTAGTTCAGGCCCACGCACACCAGCTTCGACGGCAACACCGGCACGTGCACGGTCACCGAGGCCAGCCCCCCGTCGACGGCTGGACCGGGAGTGTAGCCGTCAAAGATGGTCGCACCCGATGGCAGTGCACGCCGAAGCACACCGTCCTGTTCAACGGCGAAGAAGCATTCGCCGCCACGTGATACTCGATAGAGTCGCTCCATGGGTGTCCGCGAAATTTTACGTTACCTCGCCGTTTCGGTGGTGGTATTCGACGGTTCGCTGCGATTGCCCGCCTTGTCCACCGCTTGAACGGCGTAGGTCACGCGCGCGCCTCCCGGC
Source organism: Vicinamibacterales bacterium (assembly GCA_040081675.1). Lineage (GTDB taxonomy): Bacteria > Acidobacteriota > Vicinamibacteria > Vicinamibacterales > CAVVIG01 > CAVVIG01. Next base: position 2,579 of record JBEBGB010000404.1, on the reverse strand, counting down.
ACGCTGTCCTTGAAGTTGGTGTCCGTCGACGGCGTCGCCGACACGGGAGTCAATTCCGTCGCGGGTTCCGTGGCCCGCAGAACCAGATATCCAGCCAGATCCGCCTCGGGGTTTGCCGACCAGATGAGGCTGATGGCACCTTCCGACGCAACGCTGACCAACCCGTCCGGCTTCGCCGGGGCAAACGTATCGTGCGGCGTCACGCATCGTGCGGGCGACGCCGGGCTTTCGATGCGTACACCCTCGAGCGTCAGGCCAGAGCGCACCTCGTAGCAACGCTCTTCGTCCCACACGACCGCCGAATCGGTGAACAGCGGCTCGGGCAGTGGCGCCGACGTCACGGGCAGCGGCGTTCCAGGTCTGTAGACGCTGTATGAGTACGGACCGGTCTCGGAGGCGGGGACCGGAGCCCATGTCACCGTAATCGCCTTCTCGTCGTACTTGATGGCGGGCTGTTCTGGCACGACCGGCGGCGGCGCGAGCGGCACGACGATGCGCGCCGAGGGTTCGCCTCTGCGTCCGCGTTCGTTGTAACCAAGCACGACGTACGTCCGGTGCGCCGAGGCGTCATCCTCGGTGGTAAGCGCCTCGCTGAAGGTCGCGCGGTCGCCCTGGCTCCGCCCCTTGGGCTCGGGAGCCGGCGTCGTCGGCGCTGGTTCGTCGGGGTCCACGGGCTTGTTCACAGCCAGACTGCCCACCCGCTCGCCTCGTCGAATCACATCATCGGCGGTGACGGCGTCGGCCGTCGTCAGCGCGTAGATCTCAATGCGCGAGAGGTCCGCTGGCGTGCTTCGGTCGGTGTTGGCATTTGGAATCCGGAACGTGAGATCGACCTGGCTGCCACGACGAACCGCCGTCAACTCTGGCGGAGGCACGGGAACAAGGACGAGTGGGGGCAGCGGTGGCCCCTTCTTGCCGCACGCTTGCGTCGCGACGACGAGGAGGAGCAGCAGTGACGTCAGCGTCGAGCGCACACCGTCTCCGACGTCGTCACAGGATGTACCGCGACAGGTCTTCGTCCTTCACGATGGCGGCGAGCATGCGCGAGACATACGCCGCGTCGATGACGACGGTCTTCTCGGAGAGATCAGACCCCTCGAAGGAGATCTCGTCGAGCAGCCTCTCCATCACCGTGTGCAAACGGCGTGCGCCGATGTTCTCGGTGCGCTCGTTCACCCGCGTCGCGAAATCGGCGATGGTCGAGATCGCGTCGTCCGTGAAGGTGAGCGCGATGCCCTCGGTGCCCATCAACGCCTGGTACTGCTTCACGAGCGCGTTGCGCGGCTCGGTGAGAATGCGGATGAACTCGTCCCTTCCAAGGGCCTCGAGCTCGACGCGAATGGGAAAGCGCCCCTGCAATTCGGGGATGAGGTCCGACGGCTTCGAGACGTGAAAGGCGCCAGCTGCAATGAAGAGGATGTGATCGGTACGCACCATGCCGTGTTTGGTGTTGACCGTCGTGCCCTCCACGATGGGGAGGATGTCGCGTTGCACGCCCTCTCGACTCACCTCTGGGCCGTGCGAGCCCTCGCGGCCGGCGATCTTGTCGATCTCGTCGACGAAGATGATGCCGGACTGCTCGACGCGATCGATCGCTGCGCGCGCCACGCTCTCCATGTCAACGAGCTTCTGCTCTTCTTCCTGCGTGAGGTGCTTCAGCGCTTCGGGCACCTTCATCTTGCGCTTCTTCGATCGGCCGCCCTGGAACAACCCCTGCATCGTCTCGTTCAGGTTGATGCCGACCTCTTCGACCGACGTGCCCGCGACGATCTCGAGCGAGGGCATCGACCGCTCACGCACGTCCACGTCGACAATTCGCGCATCCAGCCTGCCACTGCGAAGCTGCTCGCGGATACGGTCGCGAGTCTGTGTCGGTTGCTCTCGTGCGGCTGTCGCATCTTCGGCGGCTCCGGCCGGACGGGCAGGAGGCAGGAGCAAGTCGAGCAGTCGCTCTTCGGCCTGCTGCTGTGCCTTCTCGCGAACCTCTTCGACGCGCTCGTCGCGGATCATCTGGACGCCGAGTTCGACCAGGTCGCGCACCATCGATTCGACGTCCCGCCCGACGTACCCGACCTCGGTGAACTTCGAGGCCTCCACTTTGATGAAGGGCGACTGGGCCAGCTTTGCGAGGCGCCGTGCGATTTCAGTCTTGCCGACGCCGGTCGGGCCGATCATCAAGATGTTCTTTGGCGCGATCTCTTCGGCGAGTTCCGGTGGCAGCTTCTGTCGACGCATGCGGTTGCGCAACGCGATGGCGACCGCGCGCTTGGCCGCCGCCTGCCCCACCACGTGTTTGTCGAGTTCCGCGACGATCTGCCGCGGCGTGAGCGACTCTGTCGCGGTCTGCGAACTCTCGGGCAACAGGATTGGCACGTCGCTACAACTCTTCGATGACGATGTTCGCGTTGGTGTAGATGCAGATATCGCCGGCGATCTGCATCGACTTCTGCGCAATCGTCTTCGCATCGAGGTCGGTGTTGGCGGCAAGGGCTCTGGCGGCGGCCAGCGCATATGGGCCACCGGATCCGATCGCCACGATTCCGTCGTCGGGTTCGATCAGATCGCCGGTTCCGGAGAGC
>JBEBGB010000403.1:0-4830 GCA_040081675.1 Vicinamibacterales bacterium | reverse complement strand
AACCTGTCCGCCCGCGCTTCCTTCCACGCATGTCCGAGGCTGCCGTTCACCGATGACGCCAACAGCGCGCCCGGTTCGAGCGGCGGATAGATGTCGTAGTAACTCCGCACCTCGACCGAGCTGACGCGCCGCTGCACGTGCCACGGTTTCAGTTCCCCGGGCGCGCGCATACCTGCCGCGCCGAGCACTTCAAAGAAGCTCTTCACCGTTTCTCGATGGTAGCGAGCGACGCGCGCCGACTTGTCGCCGACGTGGAGTCCGCCCACCAGTTGCGGGTCCTGCGTAGCGACGCCCGTGGGGCATTGGTTCGTGTTGCAGCGCAGCGCCTGAATGCAGCCGAGCGCGAACATCATCGCTCGCGCTGCGTTACACATGTCGGCGCCAAGTGCCATCTTCGTGGCGATCTGGAAGCCCGTGTTCACCTTGCCCGACGCGATGAGTCGAATCTGGTCTCGCAAGCCTGCGCCGACCAGCGCGTTGTGTACGAAAGCGAGCCCTTCGTTCAGCGGCGTGCCGACCGAGTCCGAGAACTCGAGCGGTGCTGCGCCGGTTCCGCCCTCGGCGCCGTCCACGGTGATGAAGTCGGGAACGATGCCCGATTCCAACATGGCTTTCACGATGCCGAAGAACTCGTGTCGTTTGCCGACGCACAGCTTGAACCCGACCGGTTTGCCGCCCGATGCCTCACGCAACAACTGGAGGAACTGCAGCAGGCCGCTCGGCGTGCTGAACGCTGTGTGAGCCGCGGGTGAGATGACGTCCTGGTCCGGCACCACGCCGCGAATCTGAATGATCTCGGGCGTCAACTTCGCAGCCGGCAGGATGCCGCCATGTCCGGGCTTCGCACCCTGCGACAGCTTCACTTCGATCATCTTCACACTGGGAGACGTGGCGCGTTCGGCGAACCTGTCAGGATTGAACCGACCGTCCGTTGTTCGGCAACCGAAATAGCCTGTGCCGATTTGCCAGATCAGGTCGCCGCCTGGCTCGAGGTGGTACGGGCTCACGCCGCCTTCACCTGTGTTGTGAGCGAAGCCGCCGATCTTCGCGCCGCCGTTGAGCGCCAGAATCGCGTTCTTGCTGAGCGACCCATAGCTCATGGCCGATACGTTGAAAATCGACGCGGAGTAGGGCTGCGTGCACGCTCGCCCGCCCACCACCACCCGGGTGGACGTTTCGTCTGGATGCACGGGTGCGAGCGAGTGATTGATCCACTCGTAGCCCACCGCGTAGACATCGCGCTGCGTGCCAAAGGGCAACGTGTCGAGGTCGCCCTTCGCGCGTTGATACACCACAGATCGGTCGTTGCGGCTGAAGGGCCGACCGTCGTGATTGCTCTCGACGAAGTACTGATTGATCTCGGGCCGAATCCGTTCGAGCAGGTAGCGACCGTGCCCAATCAACGGGAAGTTGCGACGTACCGCCTGCTTGGTCTGCACCATGTCGGCCACGCCGCGCACGAACATCGGCATGATGACGACGAGCGACCAGAGGGCGTGTGGCCACACGCGCGCGAGTACCGCGACCAGCGCCAGTGTCGCCGCTGAAATGGTCAGGAAAGCGAGCCGCATACTCCTGTGAATCGGCAGGCAGCGGCGGGAGTTGAGTTGGTTGCGCGCGGCGCCACCCTCGGAGGTGGCGCCGTCGCGCTGGACTGCTTCTACTTACGCTGGAGGACCGGCACGTCGCCGGGCTGACCCCACTGGTAGGCGCTGTACTGAGTGAACCCCGAATTCGAATTCAAGATCCACCACGTTCCGTTTGATGGCCGATAGACAGCGACGTCGGTCCTGCCGTCGCCGTCGTAGTCGCCGAGTACGGGCACATCCCCGACAAGACCCCACGCAAAGGCGCTGTAGGCGGCAAAGCCCGAGTTGGACCTGAGAACCCACCAGCCGCCCGTTGTCGGGCGGTACACAGCAACATCGGTCGCGCCGTCCCCGTCGTAGTCGGCCGCGACAGGCACATCTCCGCCGACGCCCCAGCCGTACTGGCTATAAGCGGTGTAGTTGCTGCTGGACTTCAGAATCCACCAGTGCGCGGTGCTGGGCCGAAAGATGGCCGGGTCCGACTTGCCGTCCCCGTCGTAGTCCCCAAGCACCGGCACATCTCCGACAAGGCCCCACCCAAAGGTGCTGTAGTTGGCGAACCCGGTGCTCGACTTCAAGACCCACCATCCGCCGGTCGTCGGTCGGTAGACGGCGATATCGGTTCTGCCGTCACCGTCGTAGTCGGCCGGCACCGGCACATCGCCGCCCACGCCCCATCCGTACACTTTGTAGGTCGTAAAATTCGTGCTCGACCACAAGATCCACCACTGTGCTGTCGAGGGCCGATAGACGGCGGCATCGAGTCTTCCGTCGCCGTCATAATCCCCAGGCTCCGGGATGTCGCCCGCGATGCCCCACCCGACCGTGTTGTACGTGGAGTAGTTTCCGCTCGACTTCAACACCCACAATTGCGACGTCGAGGGTCGATAAATGCCGACATCGGTCTTGCCGTCCCCGTCAACGTCGCCGGGCGTCACGGTGTTCGAGGTCGAGCTCGAAAAGGAGAAGTTGCCGTAGTCGCCTGCTGGCAGATTGACCGCAACGACGTTCGAGCGTTCCCGGACCGACGTCACCGTGCGGTCTCCTCGAGCATTTCCAGCAGTCACGAAAAAGATCATCCGTTCACCGACATGGGGCTGATATCCCTGCATCGCGCCCCAGCGTGAGTCGTAGACCCAATTTCTGGCAAAGTCGGTCAAGAGGGGTGCACCGGTTGCGGCGCGATCACGCCACATCTGGATGATCCCGGAGATGTGCCAGACACCGTTGATGTTGACGCCGGCCCATACGGTGTACTGAATCGGGCCGTCCCACCCAGGCGGTGTGTAGTCCGGCCAGGTCGCGTTCGCTGGAAAGGCGAACGCAAGGCCTGGTTCGTTGTCGTTCGACGGCCGCATGGTCATTGCGGTGATGCTGGTGGTCTTGGACCAGGAGGCCACGTCGGCTGGCGAGTTCCACACGACGGCCGTGCTGATGTCGACCTGATCACGCTGCGCGAACGCTGAAGAGGTCCACGACAGCAAGCCCAGGATGAGAAGGGCACGTTTGATCACAGAATTCTTTCTCCTCTGACCGAATTGAGAACGTCTCTGGCGCTGTACACCTGGCGTGCGTCCAACAGATTGACCAGTAATGAGACACGCGGTTGCGCACGTTACACGAACCTGCACATTTGTCTGATGACTGGTCTCTTTCGTTTCCGCCCTATTGGCAGGCAGCCGCCACCGCGGAGTCGTTCGATGGTCAACGCTCTCTCACGACTCATGCCGCAACCAGCTCAACGCTCAAACAGAGCCCGAGCGTTGTAACCTTCGGAAGCCAACGAAGTATTCGCTCCTATGCAGGATGTGTGGTTTGCACTCAGGAGCTTTCTCCGCCAGCCTGTCTTCACAACCGTCGTTCTCCTGACGCTCGGCGTCGGAATTGGCGGCAACACCGCCATCTTCAGCCTCTTCTATCAGCTGGTCATGCGGCCTCTGCCGTATCCGGACGAGAGTCGCCTCGTGTTCATCTGGAACACGTACCCGCGAATGGCGCTACCGCAGGCATCGGTCTCCATTCCTGACTATCTGGATCGCTCCGCGGACGCACCTTCGATCGAGTCTGCCACGCTGTTCACCGCGCGCAGCTTCAATCTCGCTTCGGATGGACGCGCGGACCAGCTAAGAGCGCTCGCGGTGACGCCCTCGTTCTTTGCCACACTGCGGCGTCAGCCGGAGCGTGGCCGTGCGTTCACGCCAACTGATGCCGAAACAGGCGCCGACCGATCCGCAATTCTGACATCTGCTCTCTGGCGCTCACGCTTCGGTGGCGACCCCGCCATCGTTGGACGCGATATTCGTCTCAATGGGGAACCGTACCGCGTGATTGGCGTGCTGCCAGCCGATCTGGAACTGCCGGGACGCGACATCGCGCTCCTGGTGCCCTTTGCCTTTACGCCTGCCCAACGCTCGGACCGCGAGCGCGGCAGCGAGTTCAGTCAGATGATCGCGCGCCTCAAACCCGGAGCGTCGATCAGCGGACTCGATTCGGAGATGGCGACCATCGTGTCGCGTAACCTCGAGCGTCTGCCCGAGCGCCGTTCGTTCGCTGAGGCGTCCGGCTTCGGTGGCTACGCCGTGCCCATTCGCGATCAGCTCGTCGGCGATCTCCGCCAACCCCTCTATCTGCTTCAGGCAGGTGTACTGCTCGTGCTGCTCATCGCCTGCGCCAATGTCGCGAACCTGATGCTCATGCGTCTGTCGGGTCGTCAACGTGAGCTGGCCATCCGCAGCACGCTTGGTGCAGCGCGGGGACGCATCGCTCGGCAATTGCTGACTGAAAGCCTGCTGCTGTCGTCGGGGGGCGCGGTGGTCGGTCTGGCGCTGGGGTGGGCAGGCGTACGTGGTCTGCTCGCGCTGACAGCAGAGCAGCTGCCCATGACCGTGAACAGTTCGCTGCAGCCCACGGTGCTGGTGTTCGCAATCGTCCTCGCGCTCGTCACCGGCCTCGCATTTGGTGTCATCCCCGCACTGCGGGTCATGCGCGACGACGCTCCGGCGCCGATGACCGATGATGCAACGAGGGGATCGACAGCAGGCAAACGCTCGACACGCGTGCATGCGGGCCTGGTCGTGGCGGAAACCGCGATCGCACTGACGCTTCTTGCGAGTGCGGGCCTTCTGATCAAGAGCTTCGCCGGACTGAGAGCCATCAATCCTGGATTCTCGACCGAGAACGTTCTCACGGCGAGCCTGATGCTCCCCGATACCAAATACGCAACGCCTACGGCACGGAGCGC
>JBEBGB010001276.1:0-1153 GCA_040081675.1 Vicinamibacterales bacterium | reverse complement strand
GGCCAACGGTGGCGTGCTCTACATCGATGAAGTGAACCTGCTGCCCGATCATCTCGCAGATGCGCTGCTCGATGCCGTCGCTAGTGGCGTGCACACCGTTGAGCGCGAGGGTTTCAGCGCGAGCCAGGCCGCGGACTTCGTCCTGCTGGGTTCGATGAACCCTGAGGAAGGCGCCCTTCGCCCACAGTTGCTGGACCGATTCGCGCTCGCGGTCGACGTCGAGGCTCCATCGGATGTGGCCATGCGGTGCGAGGTGCTCGAACGGCGCCTCGCATTCGATGGGGACCCTGACGCCTTTGAGCGGTCCTGGAGGGAGACGCAAGAATCTGTGGCGGCGGCGCTGGCCGTGGCAAAGACGCGAATCACTAGCGTGGCGGTCCCGCGAGAGATGCTGCACTACGTCGCAATGCGGGTGGCCGAACACGACGTCCAGTCCTTGCGCGCGGATCTTGCGGTCGTGCGCGCCAGTCGTGCGCATGCCGCATTCGACGGGGCCGAGGCCGTTACCGCCGTCCACGTTGAGACGGTCCTTCCTCTGGCACTGGCGCATCGCACGCCCGCCAAGTCTCGATCACGGACGCCGCCGCCTTCACCCCAGCGTTCCGACGACCAGTCTCGTCAGAACGATCAACAGCCGACGGAGGAGCGCGCGCGGGAACGCGTCTTCGAGACCACATCCGTCGCAGCCCCGCAGTTGACGGTCGAGCATGCCGGACATCGCACAGGCCGCGCCGCCGGTGACTCGGGCCCTGTCGTTGGGCCGATCGTCGCAAGCCGTCGCTCCGACACACCGCGTGAGATGGATCTCCGGCCGTCTCTTATTCACGCCGTCACTCATACGGGCGTAGCCAGGATAAGAGTCGAGGATCTTCACGAACGGGTACGAACCCCGCGAGCATCGACACGCTTCATTCTGATCGTCGACTCCAGCGGCTCGCACGCCATTCAAGATCGCATGCGCCTCGTCAAGGGCGCGGTGAGCGGCCTGTTGGAAGCGTCGCATGGTCGCCATGACGAGGTGGTGGTCATTACGTGCCGCGGTGCCGAAGCCCAGGTGCTGGTGGAGCCGACGTCATCCCGCGAGGACGCAGACCGTGCGCTCGACTATCTCCCGACCGGCGGCAGAACCCCGCTCGCGCATGGGCTCGAGCTT
>JBEBGB010000402.1:0-4838 GCA_040081675.1 Vicinamibacterales bacterium | reverse complement strand
ACAAACGTGTTCGAAACAGTCGTGGTGATGTCGCCTGCGCCGAATGCTTGCCTGTAGCCCGCATCAAAGGCGGCATCGCGCCTCAATCGGTTGAAGGAGTACCCACCAAGAGCTCTGGCGGTGACAGCCGTTCGGTCGAAGCGTTTCGTGTAGCCGTAGCCGGCCATGATCGGACGGACACGCAGCTCGCCGAAGTCGACAGGCAACTGAGTGATTGGCTGCATCAGATCGGCCGTGTACCAGTTGAATGCAAACTGGGGCCCCCATCCGTCCGGCCGTCTGCCGCTTTCGTCGGGAGGTGGCTGGTTGCGGAACAGCGGCACGCGCGGCAGCATGGCACGCCCACGGGTGCCGTCCGAGACACCGAAGCTGTGACCTCCGCCGAGGCCGACCGCGAGCGTGCCTTCGGATTGTGCAGGCGCAGCTGAGGCTGATCCAACGAGCATGGCGATCGCGACGAGGAGCTGTTTCACGTTGAGTTCCAAGGCAGGTCGACAGGCTATTTTACACGCCGTGTTCGAACGGCTCACGGCACGAGTAGATGGCGTAGAATCGCGACCCAAGGTGACTATGCACCACTGCCGTCTGATCTCAACAGCTAAGCGACGTCTCGAACTCGCAGCTACGGCAAGTCGGCGACGACGTTGCGAGTCCTGCCACCGCTCGCGCGTGTACGTGCGTCCACCGCCATTCCAGAGAGAGACACTCCCCCAGGCTGCCGGCGCTGCCAGAACGGTGCGTCTGCCCACCGGCCTTCGAGGGCGTAGTACCCAAGACGCTCTTGCTCGTGGCGTGTGAATTCCGCAGCAAACCCATCCGACAGCCGCTCGAGCGCCGCGTGATCGCCGCCGAGATACAACAGCACCGCGTCCCTCGCCCGCAGGGCGTGTTCAACACCCTTTGCGATCCCATGAGACGACAGCGGATCGAACACGAGCGCGGCATCGCCCAACGCGGCCCACCCTCGACCGTTCATGCGATCGAGCCGCTGTGAGCGCGCCGAACGCGCGACGAATTTCGTGAGCACTGGGTACTCTTCGACCGAGGAACGCACGTGCAGCGTTCGCAACAACTGCCTCTCCCAGGTGGCGAGCGCCGAACCCTGGGTGGCGGGCAGGAGATCGGTGTCCGTCATGAACATGCACACCGATCGGCCGCCACTCAAGGGAGCGAAGTACCACCAGCCGTCCTCGACCGATTCGATCACGACTCGCGCGCCAGAGGGAACGACGGGTGGATTCGAGGCCCTGAATGCGATCAAGGCAACCTGGGAGTCGCGAGCCTCAATCGACGATCCCTGCAGGCGGGCAAACGCCGCGGATGAACCTGTGGCGTCGACGACGACGCGTGGTTCGTACATCCGGACCTGCTCGCCGCACTTCACGGCCGCCCGCCATCCGCTGCTCGTACGCGCGACATCAACGATCCGGGCGCCAGTCAAGATCTGGACGCCGACGCTGCGGCATTGCTCCGCCAGGCACCGGTCAAAGTGGGGCCGCGACAGATTCAGGCCATGGCCCACCGGATGGAACAGATAGTCCCGATAGTTCGGTGTATTACCGCCCCACCAGGCGCTCACGCCCGCAGAGCGCATGTGGGCGTCGTCTTCACATGCAGATAAGCCGGCGCTTTGCAGCAGGATGATCCCCTCTGGGGGCAGATGTTCGCCGATGCGGATCCCGTCGTAGCGGCCGCGCTCCACAACGATGGCGGATCCGCCGCCTTTCAGGATGCCGAAGGCCGTCACGAGTCCCGCCGGGCCTCCGCCCAGGATCAGGACGAGTGGACGCTCCTCAGACGACCCCATTGATCGCGAGTCGGTCTTGTTCGCGGAACGTGCCCGTTGCATCGTCGCGAACGATGAAGGCCAGACATGACCAGAAGGCCACCATGTTCCTGTGGCGCGTGGCCTCATTCGGGTTGTCGATCCCGCGGCTCCACTCGTCCGATGCTCCGCCCTCGGTGGTGACGCTGACCGGGCGCTGCGATGGCCACCACGACTCACCGCAATCCGCGAAGTCGGCCTGCCACGGCAGCGCCATCTTCTCGGTGAGGCTTCCCGCCGGCAGGCTGGGATCGATCCGAAACTCGTGTCGCAGGTGGCTCTCGGTACGATATGTGGTGATTCGTGCCATGTCGTACGTCGCCTCGATGCCGGGGAAGAACGGACCGCCGACACACGCTTCGAGCGCGGCTTCGTTCAACGCGTGTGGCTGACGCGCCACCGGGATCTTCTCGAACGCCATCGGCTTCGGCTCGGCGCCGGGCCAGTCGTTCACGAAGTCGCCACGCACCCAGTGCTGAAGATGCGCAAACTGATACGGCGTGAGCGACAAAAAGGCAAACTTGGGGCCCTTGAGGTCCGGATTTGCGCCGCTATTGAGCGCGGGCATGAGGAACTCAGGCACCTGTTCGAATCCCTTGGCTTCAGCGTTGGGCCGGGTGAGTCGCTCGAGCAGGCCTTTTCGCAGCTCGCTGTCGCCCTGGAACTTCTCGAGCCGTTCTGCCGACGTGAGGGCGCGGGGGCCGTGGCCGTGCTTGGTGAAGTGCACCGCAGCGAGGCCGTCCGTGCGTTTGAGAATCGGGTAGACGTCATGAAGGAAGGAGGTCGTGCGCGGCGGATCGAATCTGCCGTCGACATCGGTTCGCGCCATGTTGAGCGCCTGGTCGAACCAGGTGACGATGCCGTACACCCCAGGCGCGTAGCGCGGCACGGTGATCACGACCCACGCCGGTATCACCGGATGCAGTGTCTTGCCGATGCGCAAGGTGGCGCTGACCGGACCGTCCGACACGCTGTCGTACCAGCCGTCGTTGTCAGAGAAGCTGTCGAGTGGCGTGTTTGCCGGGGACTTCGCGGTTCCGGGCCCACCGACCACGATGAGCCTGCCGACGGCGTCGCTGCGCAGGGTCGCCAGCTCGATGTCATCCACTCGGTGCTGCACGGTCTTGCCTTTCGCGAAGGTAATCGCGCCGCTCATTCGCACAGGCGCAGCGTCGGGCGCGTTCTTGATCGCCGCCGCGCTCGCGATCACCAGCTTGTCGCGATCGAATCCGACATTGCGAAACGGGGCCTTGGTGTTCCTCGTCAACGTTCCTGATCGGCCGCTATAGATCTGCCGCGCTCCCGCCTTTCGGTTGGCGAGCTGAACCGTCCACTCGACCTGGACGTCCCGCCCACCGGTCACTTCGCGGCGAACCGTTTCGTTTTCGTTGGCGTCGATATCGACCTGGAAGATACGGAAGCGAGCCCCTTGTGGCTTGATCCCATCGTCCTTGCCGCGAAACGGACCTTCCGGTACCTCGCCTGGCGCTTCGGGCCCGATGATGAAGCCGTCCTTGCTGTCGCCCACCCGCGCGATGCCGATGCTTGGATAGATTCGGTACTCGGTTCGTTCGCCACCCGAACTGGCGGTGGCGGCGGGCTGTGCCGCCCTGGCCGTTCTCGCAGGCGCGGCGCGTCGAGGCTTCGGGCGAGCCGTTTTCGTGGCAGCAACGCGCTGAGTCTTTCGCTTTACTGCCACGTCAGCCTCCTCAATATTGGTGTCGCGTCAATACTCCGAACATCGCGCTGCCCACAGTGCAAGATTCGCCGTGAATCAGCGGCGCTCCAGGAAGGGAATGTTCAGTGCGGAGGTTCAATCCTCGGCGCATGCGCAACGGAGCCTCAGTTCAGATGAGGTCGCGTTCCGACATGTAGAATTCCACGCGCGGTGTCACTTCGATGGCGAGGTCTTTGTCCGCGACGCGAGCGCTCCCGGAAACAACCTTGCCCGCGACGAGCTTCTGTGCCGCAGTGTTGGCCTGTCCGCTGAACTGAACGCGAATACCCCGCTGAAGCTCGTCGTTGGTGAACTGGTGTCCTTTGATTTCCGCGGACACGACTTGATCGAAGTCACCTTTTTTCGTAATCAGATGCGCCATGAAGAGTTCGTTGCTCGTGCCAAAGAGCAGGTATTCCAGCTGCTTCAGCGCCGTTGGCGGAGGAAGAAGCTTTTGCACGAACACGACGCGGGCAATGGTGACGTCAACGCCGCTGCCAATCTCTGACGGCTTTGCGGGGTACTCTGGCGGGCTCTCGAAATGTCCACGGAATAGATCGCCCTGGACCTTCTTGAGTTTGAGCGCGGGTGGAAAGGTAGCCGGCAGAACGAACGGAACCGGAGCCAGCGTGTAGACCGTTGTCTTCAAATGGCTCTTGCGATCCTCCCTGTAGGTCTTCTGCGGATCGGAGCCTTGCTTCGACAACGAGCCCTCGAGGATTACCTGGTAGTCATGTGGAGACATGAACATTGCCAGGTGATAGAAGAAGGTCGCTTCCAGACCGACCACGAGCATGCCGTGGCCGGCCGGAGCATCGTCATGAGAGTGGCCTGCCGCGTGCGCCTGATGTTCCATTGGCTCCTACCTTGTCCGTGTACCGACAAAGTCGTGAGAGAGGACGCTGCCTGGCTCCGAACTCCTGGCCTTCTAGCGGTGGCCACCCTACTAAATCGGCGTATCGGCATCTGTTCAATACTGCACACCGTGACTCACAATGGCAGAGAGCGCGCGGCGAACCCGGTCGGCCGCGTCAGGTGCTCGTCACGACCGCTGTTCGCTTCCGGTGACGCGCGTCACGAGCGGCGCGCGTCGATTGATCATCCGCGGTTCATGAGACCGCTGAGGCGGGCCGCGACAACCCGCCACGCCAACATGAGGGCGGTCGCACTGAGCGCAGCGCCGCCCAACATGAACGTGATCACCACAATGTCCCAGGCGGGACGATGGTTGTAGAGCCACGGGAAGTCGAACGAGTGCAGCCCGTGATAGAGCCACCGCACGACCCAATCGCCAGA
>JBEBGB010000049.1:0-17361 GCA_040081675.1 Vicinamibacterales bacterium | reverse complement strand
AGTCTGGCCGCCATCAGGCCATGGATGCCGAGACCTGCGCCGAGGTCGAGCACGACGCTCGACGGAGTGATCACCCGCTCGAGCGCGTCGGCATACGCATCGTTTCTGATGCGGTCGAGCGCCATCGAGCGGTGTCCCGTGACGGATGAATAGCTCATGGACAGCTAGGGTTGTCGGCCCTGGAGCTGCACCAACTGGGCCGAAATGAGCCGATCGATGAGCGCCAGCACATCCCGCTCGAGTTCGCCGGGTTCCGCGTCGAATTCGCGCTGAAGTTGCTCGACGGCGGCCTGGACGGAGGGAGCGTCGATCAACACCTGCCACGCGCGCGTTCCGATATCGTCCAGAGAGAAGGTCCGACCGCTGTCGACATCCAATAGCACCGTCATGCCGTCGACAAGGCGCGTCACGACGTGGTCCGGCATGACCACACGGAAGTCGGTGCGAAGGGGGAGGTCCACGTTGGTCCTTTCGGCGTAAAACGTGCCTCAGTTTAGCGTGCCCGGGAACTCTTGTCTTCGCTCGACACCACCGATATTAGACGTAGAACTCTCGAGAACCCGACGCTTGACGCACCCATTCGGGTTTTCATGGCTCACGGGCGAACTTTGACGGGCTCGGGCCTCGATCGGCCCGTCAGACCGTTTTACGGCGACTGGCCCGATGCAGGCGCTAAAATGGACACGCTTACAGAATCTGATGCGTTTAGCCTTCGATCTTGACGGCACCGTTGCGGACATGCAGAGCGCGCTTGCGCGCGAGGCACGACGTCTGTTTCCCGGTGTCGATCCGACTTGGCTTCCCAAGTCGACGCCTGCGGAGGGTGCCGACCCTGGCGACCGCATGTCGTCGGAGGAGGCGCCGAACTCCATTGGGCACCTGTCGTCCCGCCAGCAGCGCGCGATCTGGAAGGCCGTGTGCGATCAAGAGAACTGGTGGGAATCGCTCGACGAGATCGAGCGCGGTTCACTCGCTCGGCTCTACCGCCTCGTCAAGGATCGCAAGTGGGAACTGATCTTTGTCACGAGCCGTCCCGAGACGCGAGGCGACACGGCGCAAGCGCAGAGCTATCGATGGTTGATGTCCAGAGGATACGAGACGCCGTCGGTCTTCGTCGTCCATGGATCGAGAGGCAAGATCGCTTCTGCGCTCGCGATCGACGTGCTGGTCGACGATCGTCCTGAAAACTGCCTCGATGTCGCACTCGAGTCGAAGGCGCGCGCCATTCTCGTCTGGCGCGGCGACGAAGAAAAGGTTCCCTCGAGCGCCCGCCAACTCGGGATCGGCTCGGTTGCGTCGATCCGTGAATGTCTCGAAATCCTCGAGTCGCTCGATAGATCAGAAGAAGAGGGTCTCGGGCTCATCGATCGCCTCCGACGGCGGCTGGGTCTGAAGGCCGCAGCGGCTCGACCACGTGGCGCCCGAGTGACCCGCAGTGCTCAAGTCCCCGGCACTCGCGCCTCCTCAGTTCCGTAAGTCCTCTCGTAAATAAAGCTACCCGGGTCGGTGGCCGATACCGTCAGTGGGAAGGCTGGCCCTTGCGGCCGGGTCCACTGACATGATCTGGTTTGACTCGACTCTTTTCATTGCAGCAGCTCTCGCGATTCTTGCGTGGGCGGCGCTCTCCGGGTACATCGTGCTCGTGCAGCGACGTCGCGACGTGACGCGCGACACGCTCGAGTCTGCGAGGCTCGCGCTCGATCGCTTGCGCAGTGCGACACCGGAGGCGCGCAGGAGCGCGCTGGACTTACTCTTTCGGCACTCGTCGAGAGAACTGCTCATGCGATGCGCTGCTGAGCGCGATCTCTCTGCTGATGCGTTCCTGACGCTGGTTTCACTGCTCGAAGAGCGGTGGACGCTCGACTCGTTGATCGACGATGCCACGTTTCACGAGACGGTGCGCGAGAAGTGGCGTCGCCTGACAGCGCTTCGCATTCTGGCGAGGCTCGAACATCCCCGTGTAGTGGAGCTGCTCGGCCGTGCGGTCGAAGACGCAGACCGTGAAGTCGTCGAGTGTGCCTTGGCTCTGCTCGGGCGTTCACAGGACCCTGGGGCTGTCGATCGTCTGCTCGAGGCGTTCACTGCGGCGCCCGCGTACACCTCTCGCATTGCCGTGTATCTCGATCAGTCGCCGCATCCGATCGGCCACCAGCTCGCGGAGCTGCTGAACGACAAGCGACCTGTCGTTCGTCAGTGGGCGGCCACGTTGCTGTCTCGCTATCCAGACGATGTCGATGAAAGCCGGCTGGCGTGGTTGACGAACGACGTCGATGCCAACGTGCGCAAGGCCGCGATTCAGACGCTGGGACAGGTCGGTACCGGCCAGGCCGCCGCATGCGCGGTGCATCTCCTGGCAGACGCGGTGCCGTTCGTGAGGGCACACGCCGCTCGTGCGCTGGCCGAACTGGGCAGAGCCGATTACGCCAAGCGGCTCGCGGATCTGCTGGGAGACAAAGACTGGTGGGTGCGACTTGCGGCGCGGGAATCGTTGGAGCTGATGGGTACTGAAGTCTGGCCCGTGCTCGTGCGATGTCTCGATCATCCGGACAAATTCGTTCGCAATGGCGCCGCCGAGATTGTGCAGAACCTTGGCGTGCTCGACAACCTGATCCTGCTCGAGGCCGCTTCTGACTACCCGACCCGTTCCAAGCTGGACATGCTGAAGCGCATCACGGACGCCGGCGGCATTCGTCTCACCGAGTCATTGGTCGAGCGGGCGGGTCCTGTCGTTGGACCGCGCGTGCGGCGGTTGCTCGACTCGATTGGTCTCGAACGCGTTGGAGCCGCCTAGTGATCGCACAACTCCTGATCGTCGGTTCCTTGATTCTCGCGCTCGGCTACTTGACTGCGCTCTGCGTCTGTACCGTCGTGACGGCGGTCCGTGCCGGCGGACGACGGGAGGATGCTCCTGAATCGGCAGCCGCGCTCGCCGCGTCCCGCCTGACGATTCCGGTCAGCATCATCGTTCCAGCCGGATCTGCGGCGCACATCGGCGGGGCGATTCACGACCTTCTCGAACTGAATTACCCGGAGTTCGAGGTGATCGTCGTCGTCGATAAGCCGGCATCGGCGGTTGAGGCGATCGCGCGCGAGTGGCAGCTCGAGCCAGTCGAATTCTTCTATCGCCGCACACTCGGGACAGCGCCGGTTCGCCGAATCTTCCGCAGCCAGCGCGATACGCGCCTGATCGTGGTCGAGAAGGAGGCGGCACACGAGAGCGACGCACTGAACGCAGGGGTGAACATCGGTCGGTATCGCTTCGTAGCCGTCGTGCCCCTGGGTGCCTCGTTCGATCGCAGCGCGCTGCTCCGCGCCATGGCTCCTGCGCTCGACGACCCGCGCTCTGTCGTAGGTGTGTTCAGCCTGCTGGAGCCAGGTGGCGTCTCCGCAACGGCCGTCGAAGGAGATGCGCGTTTTCTCCGCCTGCGGTCGATTCGCGCGTCGATGGTTGCGCGTCTGTTCCACCCGGGGCACTCGCGCCAGGTGGATGGTCAGGGCGTTCGACTCTGGCGGCGCGACGCCGTCCTTGGTGCTGGCGGTTTCTCGACACGGGAGGCGCGGCCGGACGTCGCCATGGCGTTCCGCGTGTCGAGTGACGCGGATTGCCGCGTCGTTTGCGCGCCTGAACCGTTTGGACGAACGTCCGTCCCGACGGCGCATTCAACGGCGGCCGGTGCGAGGGACCGGCAGCGGGCGGCATTCGGGGTTCTGCGGGCAATCGGGACATCCTCGCTGTCGGTGACCCGCCGACGCGGCTTTGCCGCGTTTCTCGAAGCGGAGTTGATTACACCCCTGGCGCAGTTCTGGGTGGTAGCCGCGTCAATCGTTGGCGTCGTGATCGGAGCGGTGAGTTGGCCGGCAGCGCTCGCCAGCCTGCTCCTGCTGTCGTTCGGCACCGCCATCGTGAGCGCGGCGGCCGTGTTGTTGGCCGGTTCGCACGCCTACGCTCCCAAAGGTGGCGAGCTGAAGTCCCTCCTGCTTGCAGCCCCTCTCGAGGTTGTTCTCCATCGTCCCCGCTTGGCGTGGCATAGAGCGACGGCCATTGTCGGGAGCGGCGCGAGGGCCTAGCGGATAGATCGAGCACGATCGAGCTCGAGGTGGTGCAGGTTTTGCTGAGGGGTCGGCCAGATGAGGAGTTGCAGGCCTCTTACGGCCTGCACTGGGTTAGCCATGAATAACTACCGTAGCCTGGACGGACACGCGAATCTTCCCCTGATACACTCCCTGCCAGTGTCAGTTGCCGACGCACTGTCGGCCCGAGATGCCCTCTTTGCAAGCCTCGACGGTCAAATTATTCGCGGGCGGTCCGGCGCCTGGCGCGCCGAAGTGGTGTCGATCGTGGCCGAGCGAGATGTGACCTGGGTCCAGATCGGCCCGGCAGAGGATCCCTCCCTATCGGTGGTCTTGCGACTCAACGACGGACAGCGGCCTGATGAGGCGCTCGCGGCGCTCAAGAGCTGGTCGGACCTTCCCGAGGATCGACGACCCGCGCGGATCGAAGTGGGCTTACAGTCCTGATCTGACGCACAGCGTCCCGTGCAGTGCGCCTGCGCAATCTCGATGCGCTTGGAGTGTCTTGCAGGTGTCGTACGTCGTTCAACGACGCACAGTGTTCAGCGGTATTCCTTGAACGGAATCTGGCAGTCGTGTTTTCGTAAGAAATTCAGAAAGCGTTTGTAGTCGCGCGCTTCCATGTTGAAGAGGCGCGCCACGATCTTGTAGTTGCCACGGGCCTCCTCGAGTCCTCGCCGTACGACGTCACGCACATTCGATCTCGTGATCTCACGGTCCATGAACAGCGGATACACGGACGTCCAGAAGGACTCTTTACCTTCCACCAGACGCTTGTAGAGGTCATCCGCTACCGTGCGCCGGCGCTCGCGTTTGGGTCTGACGGCAACGGTGTCGTGCTCACGGACTTCGCTCGGCAAATCCTCGAGACGGACAACGTCACGTTCTACCGTCACCACCAGCCGTTCTACGACATTCTCGAGTTCCCGGACGTTGCCCGGCCACGAGTACTCGGTGAGCGCCTTCATCGCGTTCAGGGCGATCTCGGTGATCGGCGAGTCGTTGGCTTCGCGAAAACGCGCGAGGAAGTGGTCGGTGAGCAGCGGAATATCGTCACGACGCTCACGGAGCGGCGGCACCGCGATGTGGATGACGTTCAGGCGATAGAACAGGTCTTCTCTGAAGGTGCCCGTGGTGATCAACTCGCGCAGGTTGCGATTGGTTGCCGTGATGATTCGAACGTTGACGATGCGGCCGCCACCGTCTGCGCCGACCTTCTGCAGCTCGCCCGTTTCGAGGAAACGGAGAAGCATGCCCTGCATCCGCAGGGTCATTTCGCCGACTTCGTCGAGGAACACCGTGCCGTTGTGGGCCGACTCGAGCTTGCCAGGCTTGTCTCGGTAGGCACCCGTGAAGCTGCCACGGACATGGCCGAACAACTCGGACTCGAGCAGCGTCTCCGGGAGACCGGCGCAGTTCACCGGTGCGAACATGTTGCCGGCACGAGGAGACTGCGCATGCACCGCGTGCGCGACGATCTCCTTACCTGTTCCGCTCTCGCCCGTGATCAACACCTTCGCGTCTGACCTCGCCACACGCTCGATCTCCTGCCGGAGAGCGATGATGTCAGCGCTTCGACCGATGAGCTGAATGGACGACCTGCTAATGGCCGGGCTCACATATCTCCTGTTACGCTGTTAGTTCCGCACGAGGCGCTCGATGATGTCGCGCTGCTCGGCGGATATTCCGACAAACTCTGCCCCGATGCGGTAATTCGTTCGATCGTGCGACTCAACAACACGACGGATTTCCACCTCAGTGGCCAATGGGTTGCCTGCAAGTGCCACCGACAACCTTCCGCGTGCGCCCACCGCTGCTGCTCGCGTTGACGCGAGCAGTACGCCGCCCACACTGATGTCGATGATCCGTACCGAGTGACTCGACCGAATGCCCGCCGAGGCCTCATCGTCAATCGGGCGCCTGACCGCTCGACGACGTTCGGGACGCGCGGCTTCGTCGTAGCTCAACGCTCCAACCTCACCGTGCGTCGGCCGAATCGCTTCGGATTCTGAATCAATCGAACGGTATAGTCAAGCATTTCGGGACCTAAGATCCCCCTGAATCAGGGACTTTTGTGTCCTTCTGAGGTGTTAAGTGCTCGATTGCGTTGTCGAACGTGGTCGGTGGCTGTATGAATTCCAACCCGATCAGGAACTTGCCGGCATCGCCGGGATGCAAATGCCGAACAACGGATTCGACTCTCACAGCTTCGCCGCCGATTTGAATATCGGTCGAATGGACCGATTCCAGGACAGGGCAAACGCTGGCCTCGATCAGCAGCCCTGACCCGCTTGCGTTGACGATGGACGCAGTCTCGGGCAGTTCAAGGACGCCCCAGAGCGAGCCGAGCACGTCAAAGCGCTCGTACACGCGGCGGTCGGTGGTGGGTGTTTTCATCCTGGATTCGTCCGAACGCTGAAGCTGGGCTGCAATCGAGTTACCAGCACTAGTAGTTTTCGGCTGTTCGGGAAATTTCGTTAACCCAGGCGCGTTTTCAGGAAGTGTCATTGTCCGTGTTTGTGCGGACTTATGGTCCAGTTATTGTGACATTTTTTCTCTTTCTTGCACAAGCCAAGGTCTGGCATGGATCTGGAGACATCTTCCGATATACCCTAGTGTGACTTCGACACACAGGTTCCGTTCTCGCACTATGTTGGAATCGCGAACAAAGACTGATGTAACAGACGTAGCCGACGGCCACCTCCTGATCGGGACAGGGCCCGCGTTAGCGCAGCTACGTCTCGAGATCGAATCCGCGGCGCGCTCCGAGTCGAAGGTGCTCGTCGCCGGTGAAACGGGCGTCGGCAAGGAGATCGTCGCTCGGATGATTCACGCAGGAAGTGCCAGGCGACGGCATCCTTTCCTGGCGGTCAATTGCGCGGGCCTGCCCGACGACCTGCTCGAGTCCGAATTGTTCGGTCATGTGCGCGGCAGTTTCACCGGCGCCTATCGCGACAAGCCCGGTCTCGCAACACTCGCCGATCGGGGCACGTTGTTCCTGGATGAATTGGGCGAAATGTCGCCGCGCATGCAGGGCGTGTTGCTTCGATTCCTGGAGACGGGCGAAATCCACCCAGTTGGGTCGGATCGCATGGAGCTGCAGGTCAACGTGCGCGTGATCGCGGCAACCAATCGCGATCTCCTTGCGCGAATTGCTGCTGGCCACTTCCGCGAAGACCTGTACTACCGGCTCAACGTGATCAGGGTGGCCATTCCGCCGCTCAGAGAACGCGGCAACGATATTCTCGAGATCTTCAGCTATTACTTCAACGGCTATTGCCGCAGACTTGGCCACAGCGTCCCGGAGATCTCGGCCGCTGCGACATCATTACTGCTCGCCTACCGCTGGCCCGGCAACGTCCGCGAGTTGAAGAACATCGCTGAGCGCCTGGCGCTACGCGAGATCGAGGGCATCGTCATGCCGCAGCATATGCCTGCGGAGATGCACGAGCAGCGGGCTGCGGCGCCGTTGCGTTCGCTCCTGCTGCCTGTCCCGTCAGTCGTCGCGCCGGCGCACGCGCAAACGTCGGCTGTCAGATGGCTGGCCGCTGACGCCGCGTGGGACGAGATGATGCGAGGGGGAAGAAGCTTCTGGATGGTGGTGCATCCTCGCTTCATCAACCGGGAACTCACGAAGGCTGACGTCCGCGAGATCATCCGCCGTGGTCTCGAGCAGACGCAAGGCAGCTATCGAAAGCTGGTCGAGCTGTTCCGCCTGCCGCAGGCCGACTACAAGCGCTTCCTCGCGTTCCTCTCGCAGCACGACTGCCATCTGCCCTTCCACGAGTTCAGGGATCAGCGGTCGAGAGGCTGAGACCGCGAAGGGCTAGTCGGTAGGCGCGAAGTACCCGCCTGCGCTCGTCACGACCTCGCCCGAGGCTCGTGGACGGATTTCCACTTTTCGCCAGTTGCCGTCCGCTGCGCGGTTCGTCGACGAGTAGCTCAAGACGTACCGTCGGCGAAGGTCCAGGACAATGCGTTGGAACTGGTCGCCGAGTGCGGTGGCGTCGGCGGCGTAGTACACCTGCCCGCCCGACTGCGTCGCAAGCGTCTCGAGCACCTCGCGATCGAGGTTGTCGCCAAGACCGACGATGTAGAACGTCGCGCCAACCTGCCGCTGCAACGTCAAGATTTCGTTGAAGACATGCTTGCTGCCCGGTGCGGTACCAGGGTTGTTTTCGTCGCGTCCATCGCTGAGCACAACGATCGCGCGGCGGCCCTTGGTGTCCTTCAGATGCTGGAGCGCGTTCCACAGCGCATCGTAGAGCGCCGTGCCACCGATCGTGGTGTATCTGCGGATCGCCTCGAGTGACCATTCGCGGTTCGTGGCGAGCACATGCTCGAATCGCGGCTGATCGGCGAAGGTGATGAGCGCGAGGTTGTCCTCGGGTCTGACGGCGCGAACAAAGTCAGTGGCCGTGCTCTTGACCAGCTCCGCGTTCTTCCTCATGCTGCCGCTCGAGTCGAGGGTCATCACGATGGACACGGGGTCGACCGCTTCCTGAAACGTGTCTATTTGCTGCGGCACGTCGTCTTCGAGCACTTCGATGTCGTCCGCAGTCACGTCGATGTAGTCGCGAGCCGCGTTCTGCACCGTGAACTCGACCGTCGGCCGGATGGGCGGCGGATCGGGCGCGAAGTATCCCGCGCGCGTGCGCGTGCGATAACCCTCCGGCACATCTACCGATACCCGGCGCCACATCCCGTCCTTCCGCTGGTTCTTGGGCGTAAAGGTGATGAGGAAGCGGTTGTGCGTATCAGTGGCTATCGTTTCGGCGGCGGACACAAGCTCGGAATCGCGGGCCGGGAAGAACACGCGTCCGCCCGACTGCTCCGCGATGGCGCGCAGCGTGGTCTCACCCCTCAGCGAGATGCCGGCAACGCCGCCGATGGCAAGCGCATACACCGTCACCCCAGACTCCTGTACGGCGCGCAGCACGTCGTCCTGACTAACGGTGCTGTTCTCGTCGTACCCGTCCGTGAGCAGCACGATCGCCCGCCGACCGGTGGCCGAGGCCAACAGGCGAGTGCTCTCCAGGAGACTGTCGAGCAGCGCTGTGCCCCCGGTGGCCCTCATGGCCGCAATGGCCTGGCGCAGGGTTGCGCTGTCGTTCGTGGGTCCGGTGATGCTGCCAATGTGCGCGTTGAACGGCGCGACGATGGCGCGGTCCTTCGGGCGAAGACTGGCAATCAGCCGCTCGGTGGCCTGGCGCACATAGTCCATTCGCCGCGACATGCTCTGGCTGTTGTCGACGAGCAGCAACAGGTCGCTTTCCACGGTCTCACGCGTGATCAGGTCGATGGTCTGCTGCACATCCTCTTCGGTGACCGTGAAGGCGGATCGCGGGAGATCGGAGACGAACCGACCGTTCTTGTCGAAAACGGACGTCTCGAGCAGAACGCCAGTCACGTCTGTCTTCTCGACAACCTCGTAGGGCGGCAAATCGACGGCGTCCTTCAGGACTTCGCCGGTAGACAGGGCCGCTTGCACGGTGATGGCGCGTTTGGTGAACGGGTTGTCGTCGAGCCATTCCACTGCGTACGGTGGTCCGTTCGCGACCGTTCCAACCCGGTTGCCGTCCACGAAGAACTCGACAGGCGACAGCGTCACGCCGGAAGCCAGGGTGATCTGCGCGACAATGCGCACGCGCAGCACTGCACCCGTTCGACCAAGGGGCGAGGTGATGTGGAGCGACGAACCTGTCGATGTCGCCGGAGGAGACGGGGCTTGCTGCGCGCGGGCGCCTTGAACGAGGAAGGCCGCTACGGCAAGCACCAGGACTGCGCGCCGCACCGCGGTGGGCATGGTCACTATCGTTCGTCGAAATCGGCCACGCCACCGATGAAGTACGTGGCGCAGGCGGCCGACAGTAGTTCCGGGGACAACTCGTCGGGGTGCCCGACGTAGGTAGCCAGCGACAGCGCGTGCTCGATCAGGTCGCGCGGCTGACAGCCGCGGAGCTGGACGTGGCGCGGCTCGAGTTCGTTCTGAATGAGATTGTCGACCATGGAGCGGTCGAAGCGAAGGCCACGCTCCTCGCAACAGCGGGCGAAGATCGCGATGAAATCCTCCCGGGAGGGGTTCTCGGCGTAGACCTTGTAGCGGATGCGTCTGAGAAAGGACTCGTCCAGCAGATCGAGCGGATTCAGGTTTGTGGCAAAGACGATCAGGATCTCGAACGGGATCTCGAATTTCTGACCGCTTTGGAGCACCAGATGATCGACGCGGCTCTCCAGAGGCACGATCCACCGGTTCAAGATCTCGGTCGGCGACGACCGCTGGCGCCCGAAGTCGTCGATGACCAGCACGCCTCCGTTCGCGAGCGTCTGGAGCGGCGCCCGGTAGAATCCGTAGCTCGGCAGGAAGCCCAGCTCCAACGAGTCCATCGTGAGTTCGCCTCCCACGGTGACCACTGGACGGCGGCATCGAACCCAGCGATTGTCCGGCGAGGTCTCGAGGGCGAGAAGGCTGGAGCTGTTGCGATTGTCGACCGGATCGTGATTCATCGAGTCGTACACGCGGATGATCTCGCGCTCGACGGCTATGGCGTGCGGAATGGCAATCTCGCCCGGCAGGAGTCCGCCGATCGTCTGGGCAATCTTGGTCTTGCCGTTGCCGGGCGGACCAAAGAGAAACAGCGAGTGCCTGGCGGCGACCGCAGGGCCAATCTGATCCAGCACGCGGTTGCTGAGCACCAGGTGTTGAAACGCCTCTCGGACGATCGGTCGGGTCACATTGAGACCCGCACTCCGGTGGAACACATCCATGTAGGCGCGGTACTGATCGATCGGTACCGGCAGACTGCCGGTGTACTGATTGTGTTCGTTGAACTCCGCGGCGCGTGCGTGACCGGCTTCGGTGAGGCGATAGACGTAGGATGCAGGAGAGACCGAGCCGCTCGCGATCTCGCAGTGGCGGTCGCGCTTCAACATGTCGATGCATGGCTCGATGACCGAAAAGCCAACGCCCAGTTTCGCGGCCATTTCGGCGCCGGGCATCGCGCCCGTGACGTGCATCGTCTTGGTGACGATTTGATAGACGAAATCGGGGTCGAGCCCGGTCTCTTCCAGGGTCTTGGGCGCAGCGGGAATCAGGCAGCCTTCACTGGCGGGCATGTGATCAGTCGTCCGTCCTGGGCGCAGCAAGCTTTCTCAGAAGCCGCAGCGCGGGGACGAAGCCCGGATCCACCGTCCGTGACCGCGCCAGCGCTGCGCGAGCCCGTTCTGGCTGTTGCGCGGCGAGGAGAAACACGCCCTGATTGTAGGCGCCGGCGGCGGTGTGCGGGGCCGAGTCGAAGGCATCCGCTGCACCCTCGAAATCGCCGGTCTGCGCCAGCGCCATCGCCAGATTGTTGCGAACCTGTTCGGACTGCGAATCGACAGCCACGGCCGCTCTGCACAGGTCCACGGCGTCGATCGCGCGACCGCTTGCCAGCAGGGAATAACACAAGTTGTTCAACGGATACGCCGCCTCGGGATCGAGCTGTCGGGCCCGTTCGAAGCGGTCGCGGGCGCCGTCGACAAAGCCCAGATTGAGCAGCAGGGTGCCGAGCGTGTTGTGAGCGCTCGCGGATTCAGGCGCCCAGTATACCGCTCTGTAAGCGCTCGAAAGTCCGCGGTGAGGAAAGCCCCAATCGCGCCAGATGCGGGCGATACCCTCCTGTGAATGAGCGTCGTGCGGATCGAGACGTAAGGCCGCCTCGAAATGATCGTAGGCAGCATCGAGGATGCCTTGACGGACATACTCGTCGCCGAGCCGCCGTTCGTTCTCGGCGGTCGGACTCGTCGCTCGCCTTCGCGCGATGTTACCGAGGGTGGGACGCGTGGCCTCGAGGGTCTGAGCCGAAGCACCCCGCGCGGTGGCGGGCGCAGGCGCCTGCGGAACCGGACCGGGCACCTGTGGCTGAGCGGCGGCCGCGCCTGCAGCCAGCGCCATCATCACCGACGTCGCGGCACACGCCCCGAGCAACCAGCGTGCGCGCGATGGCGCAGCCTGTCGCTGCACCCGACGTCGCGATGGACCTGCAAGGTTCACTCGTGGCCTAGTCTTCCTTGTTCAGTCGCGCGCGACGGCGAAGCAAATACAAAATTGCGACCACTACGAGCGCACCCACCGTGATGACGTTGATGTTCATGTCGTTTACTCTCCCCCGGCCAATTCTCGGCTATTGGAACGCGTGCACAAACTGGATGATAGCCGGACCGATGACAACGACAAAGAACGCTGGAAAGAAACACAGCACGAGCGGGAAGACCAGCTTGACGCCGATCTTCTGAGCCGCCTCTTCGGCCCGTTGGCGCCGTTTGGTCCTCGAGGTGTCGGCGTGCGAGCGCAGAGCCTGCCCGATGCTCGTTCCGAAACGGTCCGTCTGGACCAGCATGGCCACCAGCGCGCGAACATCGTCGACCTTGGTGCGTTGCGCGAGACTCTTGAAGGCCTCGATACGGGGCTTACCTGCACGGATCTCCGAGTTCAGGATGCGGAGCTCTTCGCCGAGCGCCGGGTAGGTGTAATACAGCTCGTCTCCGGTCTTCACAATCGCCTGGTCGAGGCCCGAGCCGGCTTCGATACAGACCACCAGCAGATCGAGCGCGTCAGGCAGGCCGTTCTCGATTTCGCGCCGACGTGTCGCCAGGCGGCGTTCAAGCCACAAACCTGGGAGGAAGAAGCCGACGGCCGCCGACACGAGCACGACGAGCCAGAGGGTCGGGGGATCGGGCCTGTGGATGAGGAACGCGGTACCGCCCAGCACGAAAGGGAGCACCATCTCGGCGATGGAATAGAGAATCGAGGCGCCCGCGAATCGAATGCCGCCTCGCACCATCCGCTGCTGGAGCCGGCTGACATCTTTCTTCGTTCGGAGGAGCAGCAGCTTGGACAGGTCCTGCCACACACCCTCCGGACCGTTGGACGTCAGTGGGAGGACTTCCGCGACGGGCGCGAGCTTGGACGGCGCATCGATCACCTCGCGCAGCCGTCGGCGCCCGACGACATTGCGCAGGAGTATGTAGGACGCGATTGTGCCGCTCAGAAGCGCTGTGGACGTAAAGACGGCAAAAAGCGCGAGTTGTGTGGTGGTCGGCACGGCTTGATCAGTACTGAATGTCGACGATTTTCCGCACGAGCAGCACGCCGATCACCTGAAGCACCGCTCCGGTGAGAATAAGTCGCACACCCAGCGGATCGTTCGCGAGGATCATCATCTGCCCGGGGTTGGACAACAGCATCAACACAGCCAGTACCGGCGGCATGGCCGCAAGGACATACGCGGTGATCCGGCCGTGCGCGGAACGGACCCGCACTTCGCGCCGGATCCGGAATCGTTCGCGCATCACCGCTGCCAGCCGGTCGAGAATCTCTGAGAGATTGCCTCCGGCTTCGCGTTGCGTGAGGACGGCGGTCACGAAGAATCTCGCATCGATGGTTGGGATCCGCTCGGCAAACGCACGCAACGCATCGGGAATGGCTGCGCCGTAGTTCTGTCGCTCGTAGAGCAGCCGGAACTCGGGCCCCGCGGGCGCCGGCAGCTCGTCGGCGGCGATCTTGATCCCCGTCGTGAAGGCGTGACCCGCGCGCATGGCTCGCGCAACCAGTTCGACCGCTTCAGGGAACTGTTCTTCGAACTTAGCGACGCGAGCGCTGCGGAAGTACGAAATCACGAAGTAGGGGATGAAGGCGGCGAGGACCCCGGCCCCAAGGTCAAGCCACCAAATCGGGAGGTACAGCCTGGCGGCGACGATTCCAAACAGGAACGCGGTCGCGCTGGTCAACAGAAACGTGCCGACCGTCATTTGGAGACCGGAGTTCGCGACAAACTCCTTCAGGGGATCGATCGCGACGCCGGACTGGCGCAGGATGACGTTGAACAGGTCGATGCCGCTCAGCGCCTCTTCCTGCTTGAGCAGCTTGACGGTGGCGCTGGTGCGAGCCCTCTGCGGATCTTCAGCCTTCAGCCGGCGCTTCAGCGACTGCTGTTCGCGTGTTTCCGGCTCTCCGATTGCAAACCAGTACGCGCCGAAGATGAGCGCGGCAACGGCGACAAAAGTGATGGCGGCAACAGGAATGCTCGTCACTCGGGAGAACCCTTACTCAACTGGTGTCACGTGGTCGAACATGTCAGCCGGCAAGCTGCGACCCGACGCGACGATCCGGTCGGCGCACTTCGGGCGAATGCCCGTTGCCCTGAAACGTCCTCGCACATGGCCATCCTCGCCGATGCCGGCCTTCTCGTAAATGAAGATGTCCTGGGTCGTCAGCACGTCACCTTCCATACCGGTGATTTCCGTGATGCCGGATACCACGCGGCGGCCGTCTGCCAGGCGCGTGACGTGGACCAGCAGGTGAATGGCCGCCGCGATCTGCTGCCTGATGGCGCGGTCCGGCAGGTTCAAATTCGCCATCGCCACCATCGTATCAAGACGATGCAGCGCGTCGCGCGCCGTGTTGGCGTGAATGGTTGTCAGACCGCCGTCGTGACCGGTGTTCATCGACTGCAGCATGTCCACCGCTTCTTCGCCGCGGACCTCACCGAGCACGATGCGGTCGGGACGCATACGCAGGGCGTTGATCACCAAGTCTCGCTGCTTGATCGCGCCGCGGCCTTCGATGTTGGCCGGCCGCGTCTCCATCCTGACCACGTGGCGCTGCCGGAGCATGAGCTCGGCGGCGTCCTCGATGGTGACGATGCGTTCTTTGTCGGAGATGAATCCCGAAATGACGTTGAGGAGCGTGGTCTTGCCAGCGCCGGTTCCGCCCGAGACGATGACGTTCAGGCGCGAGCCGACTGCGATCTTCAAGAAGTCCAGCATCGGCTGCGTGAGGGTGCCACGCTCGACCAGATCTTGCGGGCCGAGGCGTTCGGTCCGAAAGCGCCGGATTGAAACGCACGGACCGTCGAGAGCCACGGGCGGAATAATCGCGTTGACGCGCGAGCCGTCGGCCAGTCTGGCGTCCACCATGGGACTCGACTCGTCGATGCGGCGGCCGACTGCGCTGACGATGCGCTCGATGATTCGCAGCAGGTGCCTGTCGTCCTTGAAGACGACCCCTGTCAGCTCGAGCACGCCGTTTCGCTCGATGTACACCTGATCGTGCCGGTTGATCAGAATGTCCGAGATGGCCTGGTCGCGCAGCAAGCCCTCGAGTGGTCCCAAACCGAAGAGCTCGTTGAGCACATCGGTGACGAGGCTTTCGCGCTCGTAGAGACTGAGGGGCGTGCTCTCCGCCTCCCGATCGAGCATGACGGCGATGAGCGTGCGAATCTCCGGCTCGGCGTCCTCTCGTTTGACGTACGCGAGTCGGTCGAGGTCCAGCCGGTCCAGGAGCGACTGATGGATACGACTTTTCAGTTCCTGGTAGTCGGAGCGGCGAGTGTCGACGGCCAGCGGTTGCCTGAGTGCGACAGTTGAGTCCATGGGATTTCCGCGTCCTTACTTCTGCTTAACTCGAGAGCGAGCGCTTCGGACTCAGCCAGCCCCAGAAACCGCCGTTGGTTTCGTGCGCAAGTCCGGGCGCACTCGAACCGGCGAGCTGCCGGGCGAACGCATGGAACGACTCGGGCAGGCGACCCTGGTGATTCTCAGCCAGCGGCTGCCCTTTGTTGATGGCCGAGACGGCCTGGCGATAGTCGTTCGGGAACACGTGGGTGATCTTCAAGCCGACGGTCTTCTCGATGTCGTCGACGCCGATCTCGGCGCTCTTGTCCGAGCGGTTGACGACAACGCCCACCCGATCGCCATAACGTTGTCGAAGCGACGTGACCAGCCGGTGTGCGCTGCGGAGCGTTGGCAGTTCGTGATTGACGACGACGAAGATGCCGGTAGCCGAATCGAGCGAACCCAGCAGCGAGGTGTCCATTCGCGGGACGTCGAGGACCACCGAATGGTAGTAGCGGGTGACGAACTCGAGCAGCATACGCAGGCGCACGCCCTCGATGGTGCCGGGCGCGATGCGGGGCGACGATCCCAGCAAATCAAGTCCGGCGCGTGAGCGTACGACCAGTCCACGAAGGAAGGCCTCGTCGAGGCGATGCGTGTTCTCCAGTGCCTCGGCGATGGTGAATCGCGGCTCCACGCCGAGGAAGACACCTGCATCACCTGCGGCGAAATTCAGATCGACCAGCAGGGCGTCGTCGAGCACTCGAGCGAGCGCTGCGGCCAGATTCACCGCGATGGTCGTCGCACCAACGCCGCCCTTGGCGCCGATGATGGCGTAGACGCGGCTCTGCACGGGCACCGTCTGGTGCACCATGACCCGGCCGATCGCGGCCTGAATGGCCGCGCTCGTCAGCGGCTCCGAAATAGCTTCGGTGACGCCGGCGCGCATGCTCTCGAGCATCAACTCGGGAGCGAGCACCTTGGCGACAATCGCGATCCCCATCGACGGGTACCGTCGCTTGATCGCGCCGACCTGGGACAGAATCGAGCGGTCGTTGCGGACGTCGACGAGCAGCGCTTCCGGAGAACCCACGGTTCTCGACGGCGCCGACAACTGTTCGGCCGTGACAATGACCGGGCGCATGCCGCAGGCGGCGACCAGCGCCTGCAGATCGCCGTCAGTGTTGCCGATGATGCCAACCGTACCGCTCACACCGTTCTCCACCCGTGTCACGCGTGATTCAGTCAGGGCCGGTCCGGCGTGCCCTGGTTACTCGGTGCGTCCATCGTGCCTGTGCCGCCCTGAAGATTCGACCCGAGCGCATCCGGAGCTTTCATGAACTGCGCCGGGTCAGTCGGCAGGTCGGGCACCTCGTCGGGATCAAGCGGCTTGACGAGCCGCGGCGTGATCAAGACCATCAACTCGGTGCGCTGCTGCCTGGCAGACCTGCTCTTGAACAAGTGGCCCACGATCGGAAGGCTGCTGAGCAGTGGGATCGCGCTCTTGTCCGTTTGCGAAATGTTGTTCATCAACCCGGCAATGGCGAAGGACTGGCCGTCGCGCAGTTCGATTTCCGTTTCGGCGCGGCGCGTTTGCAGCGCGGGGATGCGGAAACCGCTCAGGCTGATGCCGTTCGTGAAATCCAGCGTGCTCACTTCGGGCTTCACGTGGAGTCTGATGACGTCGCCGGCGATAGTCGGCGTGAACGAGAGCCGAATGCCGAACTCCTTGTAGAGCACGCTGACCGCGTTGGCCGTTCCCTGAACGATGGGCACCGGCACTTCACCACCGGCAAGGAAGCTGGCCTCTTTCCCGTTGTAGGCGATCAGATTTGGCTCGGCGAGGCTCTGGAGGAATCCGCCCGACTGCAAGGCTTTCAGCAGGCCGCCGACGTTGTACTTCGTGTTGAAGAC
>JBEBGB010000048.1:0-17400 GCA_040081675.1 Vicinamibacterales bacterium | reverse complement strand
GGTAAGCCGTGTGCGGGAAATCCGCATGCACGGTTTGAACGGGGGTCGTACTCACAACATCGCGCTCGCGCGGTGTGAACAGTAGGATCTACCAATGTCCGACCCGAAGACCGCCGAATTCAGTGACTTGCTACGCGAGGACCGCACATTTACCCCGTCGGACGCGTTCAAATCACGCGCGCGCGTGAGCGACGACAGCATCTATGCGGAGGCCGAGCGCGATCCCGAGGCGTTCTGGGCTGGCTTCGCTCGAGAGCTGGAGTGGTCGACACCGTGGACGAAGGTGCTCGACTGGCAGCCGCCACACGCGCAGTGGTTCGTTGGCGGCAAGTTGAACGCGAGCGTGAACTGCGTCGATCGCCACGCGAAAGGCCCGCGTCGAAACAAGGCGGCGATTATCTGGGAAGGCGAACCCGGGGACCGCCGCACGCTGACCTACTACGACCTCTATCGCGAGGTGTCGCAGTTTGCCAACGTGCTCAAGTCGCTCGGCGTCGGCAAGGGCGACCGCGTGGCCCTGTACCTGCCACTCATTCCGGAACTGGCCATTGCGATGCTGGCGTGCGCGCGCATCGGTGCCGTTCACAGCGTGGTGTTCGGCGGCTTCAGCTCGGAGTCATTGCGCGACCGTATCAACGATTCACAGTGCAAGGTGCTGGTCACCGCAGACGGCGGATACCGACGTGGGCAGATCATCGCGCTCAAGCAGGTCGCCGACGAAGCGCTCGAGGGGACGCCATCGATTACGAGCGTCGTGATCGTGCAGCGTGCCGGCCAGACCATGCCCGTGCATGTGAAGGAAGGCCGCGACCACTGGTACCACAGGCTCATGCAGGACGCGGCGCTGGTCTGCGAGCCTGAACCGATGGATGCAGAGGACATGCTCTACATCCTCTACACCTCTGGCACCACGGGGAAACCCAAGGGCATCGTCCACACGACGGGCGGATATCTCACGGGAACGTACGCGACAACGAAGCTCGTGTTCGACATGCAAGACGAGGACGTGTACTGGTGCACGGCGGATATCGGCTGGGTCACGGGTCACAGCTACGTGGTGTACGGTCCGCTCGCAAACGGCGCGACAGTGCTGATGTACGAAGGCGCCCCCGACTGGCCGCAGAAGGACCGGTTCTGGTCGCTCATCGAGAAATACGGCGTCACCATCTTCTACACCGCGCCGACCGCCATTCGCGCATTCATGCGGTGGGGTGTCGACTGGCCAGGGAAGCACGATCTCTCGTCGCTGCGCCTCATCGGCTCGGTGGGCGAACCGATCAATCCCGAGGCGTGGGTCTGGTACTACCGCTTCATTGGCGGCGAGAAATGTCCTGTGGTCGACACCTGGTGGCAGACCGAGACAGGCGCCATCATGATCACGCCGCTGCCTGGTGTCACGACGACGAGGCCGGGCTCTGCGACGAGGCCGTTCCCAGGCATCAGCGCCGAGATCAAGAACGAGCGGGGCGAGACCATAGAGGTTGGTGGCGGGTTGCTGGCACTGACGCGCCCCTGGCCGTCGATGCTGCGTGGCATCTACGGCGACCCGGAACGTTACGTTCGCCAGTACTGGAACAAGTGGGGACCGGACGTTTACGTGACCGGAGACGGCGCGAAGCTCGACGCCGAGGGCAATTTCTGGCTGCTCGGCCGAGTGGACGATGTGCTCAACGTCGCAGGACACCGCATCGGCACGATGGAAGTGGAGAGCGCGCTCGTTGACCATCCGAGCGTCGCGGAAGCCGCCGTCGTGGGGCGCCCGCACGAGATCAAGGGCCAGGCGATCGCCGCGTTCGTGACACTGAAGGACGGCAAAATCGGCTCGAAGGATCACATCGTGGAGCTGAAGGAGCACGTCGCGAAGAAGATCGGCGCCATCGCGCGTCCTGATGACATCATCTTCACCGCGGACCTGCCCAAGACGCGCTCGGGCAAGATCATGCGCCGGCTGCTGCGCGACATCGCCGAGGGCAAGACGCTCGGCGACACCACCACGCTGGCCGATCCTTCGGTGGTGGCCAAGCTGAAAGATCAGTACGAGGCAGAGGAATCTTGAGATTGAAGATCTCAGATTGAAGATTGGAAGGCAATCTGAAATCTTCCATCTTCAATCTCAAATCTCGAGCTTCTATGACAGCAGCAGCTCCAGGTCGTCGCGGGTCAGGCTTCGAACGACGCTGTTGTCTGCCGTGATGATCGCCTCCGCGAGCTCGCGCTTTCGCTGCTGCAGCTCGAGCACCCGTTCTTCGACCGTGTCTTTCGCAATCAAGCGGTAGGCGAACACGCTCCGCGTCTGTCCGATGCGGTGCGTTCGATCCACGGCCTGCGCCTCGGCCGCCGGATTCCACCATGGATCGAGGATGAACACGTAGTCCGCAGCCGTGAGGTTCAGCCCCACGCCGCCTGCCTTCAGGCTGATCAGAAACAATCCACACGTCGGGTCGCTCTGAAAGCGCTCGACCCGCTCTTGCCGATCCTTCGTGCGTCCGTCGAGATATTCGTAGGCAATCCGTCGGGTGTCGAGCCGTGTGCGCAGCAGGCTGAGAAAGCTCGTGAACTGCGAGAAGACCAGCGCCTTGTGGCCTTCTTCGATTGTCTCGACGAGTCGCGGAATCAACAGGTCCAGTTTCGCCGACGCATCGTCGGCACGCTTGGGGTCGACCAGCGCCGGATGACATGCCGCTTGACGCAGGCGAAGCAAGGCTTCGAGCACGTGGAGCTTCGACTTCTGCCAGGCCGACCCCTGATTGAGCAGCGTTCGACGGTAGTGGTCGCGCAGTTCCTCGTAGAGGGCGCGCTGTGGGCGCTCCAGCTCGCAGACGATCGTCTGCTCGGTTTTCGCGGGGAGCTCCAGCGCCACTTGCTCCTTCGTGCGTCGCAGGATGAACGGCCGAAGACCCTTCGCAAGCAACCTGATCTCATCGGCGTTTTCTTCCGAACCAAATGATCGGCCGAATGCCGTCGCTCCGCTCAACAGACCAGGATTCAGGAACTCGAACAGGCTCCACAGATCGGCCAGCCGGTTCTCGACCGGCGTGCCGCTCAGCGCCAATCGATGAGCGCCGCGCAGCAGGCGAGCCGCTTTGGCGCCTGCGGTATTCGCGTTCTTGATGGTCTGGGCTTCGTCGAGAACGACGTAGTCGAACTCGACGTCCGCCAGTGCTGGCGCATCCCGCCGTAGCGTGCCATAGGTGACAAGTACCAGATCGCTCTCGCTGATGTGATGAAGGCGGTCTGTGCGTCCGGCACCGGAGAAATCGAGGACGCGCAAGCGCGGTGCAAAGCGCGCGGCTTCCTGCTGCCAGTTGAACAACACCGACCGCGGCACCACAACAAGCGATGGCCTGCGAGGCAGACCGCTCGTCTCGCGCTCGTGTCGCCGTGCGTCGAACAGCGCCAGCACGATGACGGTCTTTCCGAGGCCCATGTCGTCGGCCAGGCAACCGCCGAAGCCAAATTCGCGCAGGAACGCGAGCCAACCCAGGCCTTCGCGCTGATAGGGGCGCAACGTGCCGACGAAGGACTCGGGCGGATCCATCGGCTCGATGTGCTCGAACGCACGCAGACGCTCGCGCGCGGCCTCGGCCGCGGCGTCCCACGACACGGCGGGTCGAGCCGCCAACATGGCGTCGAGCAACGCCACCTGCGCGCGCTCGAAGCGGACGTGATCACCCTCGCGTCCGCCAATCGCCAGTGGCGCGAGCTCGCGCAGCCAGGCCTCCGGCAGAATGCCGTAGGTGCCGTCTCCGAGCACGATGGTGCCCTGTTGCGCTTTGACTGCCTCGAGCAGCTGCGGCAGCGACACGGTCTGATCGTCGAACGTGGCCTCGCCCCGAAGTTCGAACCAGTCCACGCGTGAGCGGATGTTGAATTCAGGTGCCGTCTTCGAGAGTCGGTACTGCCGACCCTCCGCTTCGACGTGCCAGCCCTCGCCAATCAGCGTCCGGACGATGCGCGGAACATCCGAGGCGGCGACCTGCAACAACTGGCGGCCTTCCCAGCTATTCCATGAGACGCGAGCACCCAGCGCGCGAAACCGCTCGTGGGCAGCCCGTTCCGCCGCAGCGATCCGCCGTGCCATTTGACGTGGTTGGCGTGTGGGTGCCAGCGGACCCACATGTGCCGCCGGAATGGGGTCGCCGCCGTCGTACGAGAACGTCACCTCGGCCCGAAGCAGCCGACCATCGTCGCGGTGTGAGTGCAGCGCGAGATGAGGGATTGGAGGCGCATCAACAAGCTGCGTTCGCAGTTCGTCGGGCAGACCCGAGACGTCCGTGGCGCCGGACGCCACGAGCGTGTCCCGCAGGTGTTCGGTGTGTTCGACGGGAACCGAGAGGGGGCCGCGTCCGAAGAGTTGCTGCATCC
This sequence comes from Vicinamibacterales bacterium, assembly GCA_040081675.1. GTDB lineage: Bacteria > Acidobacteriota > Vicinamibacteria > Vicinamibacterales > CAVVIG01 > CAVVIG01. The sequence continues at coordinate 13,035 of JBEBGB010000048.1, read as the reverse complement.
ACGGCATGACACCACCTGGTGCGGCGCGCAACGCTTTGGTATCCGCAATCGTCAATCCGTCGTCGAGCAGCAGATGGACTGCCGAGAGTGGAATGTCCGTCCGGCCATCGCTGATGACGCCGACGATGGAGTACGACTCGGTGTCCTGATCGCGCGTGATCCGGAGTCTGCAGGCAAAGTCGGGATTCTCGTCCCAGTCGAGCGCCAGAACCGGTGAGTCCTGCGGACGCACCGAAGCGATTTGGGTGAGAGCGAGCCGACAACGCCCCGTCTGGCACATGAGGGGGAGTAGATCGCGAGCCACCGTACCGGTGAGATGCACGGGCGACGCGAGTTCAGCGCCCACCCACGTGGGTGTAGAGAAGGGACGCGCTCCGCCCAGCCGCTCGAGAATCGTCCGGTCTGTCTCGGGCAGTCCGGCTACCTGCGAGACCGCGAGACGAGCCGCCTTTGGCAGGCCCCACTCGCCGTTCTGGCGTTGCTCCTGGCGCAGCAAGTGAACAAAGAGCGTCCCGGCTTGTCGTGATGCCGCCAGGTCGATGACGTAGAGAAGCTGGCCGAGCAAGGGCGCAGGGCGGACGATGCGGTCGGCGTTGGCATGAGCGGCAATCGCGACCAGTGCCTGTTGCCAGGCTGGAGGTTTGGCGGCGCGGGCCGCACGAGCGGCCGCCGGCGTGGCGCGGGGGGACGGCACATGAAACTCGGGGTCGTCGCGCGACCAGTCCTCCTCGGTGTCGTCGGAGAGCGACACCGGAACGACAGAGAGACTGTTCCTTCCGCCGATGGCATCGATCGGTTGCAGCACGCGCCTCGCGTCGCACGTCAGCGCCACTGCCCACAGGTGCTTGCAGGGTTCGAGGCGGTCATTGAAATAGGGACAGGTGCACGTGCAGCGAATCTCGCGGCTCGTGAGCTCGAGCCGGACGACGTAGTCTTCGCTGCCGCGAACAACGGCGTAGACCATCGAACCCTGAGGGTCGAAGTGGACGACGGCGCCCTGGGCAAAGTAGCCGGAACCGCGGGCCCTGGTAGTGGGTGTCGTGTCGGGTGTGAGGGCCTGGGCAAGGGTCATTGGGGGATCCTCAACCTTCCGTCACCCGAGCATGCCGAGTCAAGCCACTTTCGGTCTGCAGCGTCGCTTCGTTGAGCCACCATCTGGTCGAGCGGCGTGAACGACCCCGATTCTCCCCTCGATGAGGCCGAGTGTTCAGGCGGAACCCGAGCGACGGATGGCTCGTCTATGATGAAGACCATGGCGCTCATCGAGACTGTCGATCTCTGGAAGACCTACCAGATGGGTGACGAGCAGATCCATGCACTGCGCGGCGTGTCGATTCAAATCGAGCGCGGCGAGTACGTGGCGATCATGGGGCCGTCGGGCTCCGGCAAGTCAACCTTGATGAACTTGATCGGGTGCCTGGATACGCCGAGCAAGGGCACGTACCTGTTGAATGGCAAGCAGGCCAGTCAGATGGACGACAACGAGCTGGCGCGCATCCGCAATGAAGAAATCGGATTCGTGTTTCAGACCTTCAACCTGTTGCCTCGCGCTACAGCGCTGCGCAATGTCGAACTGCCGCTGGTCTACGCAGGCATTCCAGCGAAAGACCGTGAGGCGCGGGCAAAAGCTGCGCTCGACAAGGTAGAGCTCTCGTCGCGCATGGGGCACCGGCCGAATGAGTTGTCGGGCGGTCAGCGTCAGCGTGTGGCCATCGCGCGCGCGCTGGTCAACAACCCATCGATTCTGTTGGCAGACGAGCCGACCGGTAATCTCGATTCGAAGACGGGTATCGAGATCATGGGACTGTTCGAACGCCTGCACAAGGCCGGCAACACGATCATTCTCGTGACGCACGAGGCCGACGTCGCTGCCTACGCGTATCGCAGCATCCACATCCGCGACGGTCAGATCGAACAAGACGTCAAGCGCGCGGCGTAGCGCTCTAAAGCGTCGCTGTTTCGCTGTGTTCTCCGAACACCAGACGCATGGCGTCCGAGATTTCACCGACTGTCGCCCGAGCTTCGACAGCCGTGATGATCGCCGGCATCAGATTGCCGCCGTCGCGCGCGCAGGCCGAGACCGCGTCCACCGCACTGCGCCAGTTCGCCTGATCGCGCGAGGCGCGTAGTGCGTGCACACGCGCCACCTGTTGACGCTCGATGTCCGGGTCGACGCGAAACACATCGATAGCGGTCGGCTCGTGTGTCGCAAAGCGGTTCACGCCCACCACCACGGTCTCGCCAGCGTCGATGCGCATCTGGGCGCGATAGGCCGACTCCTGCACTTCGCGCTGAATCATCCCCGACTCGATGGCGCTGAGCGTGCCGCCGGAGGCGTCGATGCGCGCGATGAGCGCTGTTGCCTCCCGCTCGATGGCATCGGTCCGCGCCTCGATCACATACGAGCCGCCAACGGGGTCGACGGTGTTGGCGACGCCTGTTTCGGCCGCGATCACCTGCTGGGTGCGGAGCGCGAGCCTCGCGGCGTTCTCGGTGGGTAGACCGAGCGCCTCGTCGAGCCCATTGCAGTGCAGCGACTGCGTCCCGCCGAGCACGGCAGCCATGGCCTGCACCGCGACCCGGACGATGTTGGTGTTCGGTTGCTGGGCCGAAAGCGTGCTGCCGGCGGTCTGCGTGTGAAAGCGCAGTTGCTGGGCGCGCGGGTTGGTTGCGCCGAAGCGGTCGCGCATGATGTGCGCCCACAAGCGCCGCGCCGCCCGGAACTTCGCGATCTCCTCGATGAAGTTGTTGTGGGCGTTGAAGAAGAACGAGAGCCGTTGCCCGAACTGGTTCACGTCCAGTCCGGCGTCGATCGCCGCCTGCACGTACGCAATCGCGTTTGCCAGCGTGAACGCCACTTCCTGAACGGCCGTCGAGCCTGCCTCGCGGATGTGATAACCGCTGATGGAGATCGTGTTCCAGTTGGGCAGGTCGCGTTCGCAAAAGGCGAAGATGTCCGTGATGATGCGAAGCGACGCACGCGGCGGATAGATGTAGGTGCCCCGGGCGATGTACTCCTTGAGCACGTCGTTCTGAATCGTTCCCGAAAGCGCGACGAGTGGCACGTGCTGCCGCCGCGCCACCGCGATGTACAAGGCGAGCAGGATCGACGCCGTGGCGTTGATCGTCATCGACGTCGACACCGAACCGAGCGGGATGGCGTCGAAGAGCAGGGCCATGTCCTCGACCGAGTCGATCGCTACGCCGACCCGCCCGACCTCGCCCTGGGCAAGGACGTGATCGGAGTCGTATCCCATCTGCGTAGGGAGGTCGAAGGCGACGCTGAGTCCAGACACGCCCTGGCCGAGGAGGTACCGATATCGTGCGTTCGATTCCTGCGCGGTGCCGAAGCCCGCGTACTGCCGCATGGACCAGAGGCGCCCCCGATACATGGTCGGCTGGATACCGCGCGTGTAGGGAAATTCGCCAGGGAAGCTCAAATCAGGCATGCAGTTGCGAGGAATTGTAACGCGAGGATGCGCAGCGTGATCGGCCGTAAGTGCTTGACACGTATCATATTTGTCCCCTAGACTCCAACTGCGGCGTTCGCTCCGTATAACAACCCGTCAACCTCGTAGCTCAGCAAGATTTGAACGAGTGGCGCACCGTCTGTGAGGCGCCCGCTCTCGAAGCGTCGGTTCGATGGCGCAGGAGGGAAAGAACCATGGATGACGTCGTCAACCGGTTCGCGCGTGAACTGGCCGACGCGATCTCGGCTGCCGTAGCCAGCAGCTCGGAGGTCGAGGCCTGTCGCGAGCGTGCGCGCGCAGCTGGCTTCGAAATGAAGGTGACGCTGGAGGCCGTAGTTGGCTTTTCGAGCCGGACCCAGCAGTCGCGAGCACTCACCAAGATCTCAGCGCCGGCGCGCGCCGTGCCTGTTCGTCGCGGCCTCGAAGTGACAGCCAACGACCGGCGCTTTCTGCGGTCGCTGCGTATCGCTGCGGATGAAACGACTGAGCCTGTCGAGTAAGCCCCGCACTATTTGTTTCTGTTAACTCGTCGACGAAAAGGGCCGGGCGCACCACGCACCCGGCCCTTTCTGTGTCTGAGGAGCTGACCGCGCGCTACCTCGATTCGCGAAGCGCGCTAACGCCCAGAGGCTTGTTGCTTCACGCGCTCCGCAGCGGCAGCCGCCGCAGCAGCGTCTCCGAGATAGTAGTGACCGAGTGGCCTCAGCTCGGCGTCCAGTTCGTAGACGAGCGGAATCCCAGTCGGAATGTTCAGCTCGACGATGTCCGACTCCGCGATGTTGTCGAGATACTTCACGAGCGCGCGAAGGCTGTTGCCGTGCGCGGCCACGAGTACGCGCTTGCCGGCCTTGATTGACGGCGCAATCGTCCCGTGCCAGTACGGCAGGAAGCGCGCGACCGTTTCCTTCAGTGACTCGGTCAGCGGAAGGTCTGCTGGCGCGAGACCGGCGTACCGCGCATCGCGCGCTGGGTGCCGCTCATCGTCGGCTGCAAGCGGTGGCGGCGGAATGTCGTAGCTACGTCGCCAGATCAGCACCTGGGCGTCACCGTGCTCGGCTGCCGTCTCTGCCTTGTTCAGGCCCTGCAAGGCCCCGTAGTGCCGTTCATTCAAGCGCCAGCTCTTCTCGACCGGAATCCACATCTGATCGAGACCGTCCAGCGTGATCCAGAGCGTGCGAATCGCGCGCTTGAGGACCGACACGTAGGCCTGATCGAACACGTAGCCGCCCTCTTTGAGCAGGCGGCCCGCCTCGGCGGCCTCTTCGCGACCCCGGTCGGACAGATCAACGTCCGTCCAACCCGTGAAGCGGTTCTCTTTGTTCCAGGTGCTCTCGCCGTGCCGTAGCAGAACCAGTTTGTACATAGTCGACATGCTCTGTCACCGCGGAGGACATTGACGGCACGGAAGAATCCGTGAGCGCCGGGTCCTTCGTGGCGAATGTAAGGTCAGGCCATCAGCGAGAGGCAAGTGCTCGAATGGCGCCACGCCCTGCGTACACCGCCGAAGCACCAAGCTCCTCTTCGATACGAAGCAGCTGGTTGTACTTGCACGTGCGGTCCGTGCGGCTCGCCGAACCCGTTTTGATCTGCCCCGCGGCCGTGCCCACGGCCATGTCGGCGATGGTCGAGTCTTCGGTCTCCCCCGATCGGTGCGACATGATCGTGGCGTAGCCGGCGTCGCGCGCCATACCCACCGCGTCGAGCGTCTCGGTGACCGTGCCGATCTGATTCAGCTTCACGAGCAGACCGTTGGCAACCTTGTCTGCGATGCCGCGTTTCAAGATCTCGGGATTGGTGACGAACACATCGTCGCCGACCAGTTGCACCTTGTCGCCGATGGCCTGCGTGAGCAGCTTCCATCCGTCCCAGTCGCCTTCGGCGATGCCGTCTTCGATGGAGATGATGGGGTACTCGCGCACCCAGTCGGTGTAGAGCTCGACCATCTGCGCTGACGTGCGCTCCGGTTCCCCGGACTTCTTGAACACGTAGCGGCCGCCGCCAGCCCAGAGTTCACTCGAGGCCACGTCGAGCGCGATGAAGATGTCGCGCCCGGCTTCGAGTCCGACTTTGCTGATGGCTTCGAGGACGACCTCGACCGCTTCGCGATTCGATTTCAGGTTCGGCGCGAAGCCGCCTTCGTCGCCGACTCCGGTGGACTGACCGCGTCCCTTGAGGATGCCGCGCAGCGCATGGAAGATCTCCGCGCCGGTGCGAAGCGCCTCCGAGAACGATGGCGCGCCAACCGGCATCACCATGAATTCCTGGAAGTCGACGCTCGAGTCTGCATGTGCTCCGCCGTTGAGGATGTTCATCATCGGCACCGGCAGGGTGTAGGCCCTCGACGCTTGGGCCGACCCTGTCGAAGGGTCGCCGTTTCCATACAGCGCGCCGATGTGCTGATAGAGAGGCACCTTCATCGCCAGCGCCTCGGCTCGCATCGCCGCCATCGAGACGCCGAGCAGTGCGTTGGCGCCGAGCCTCGACTTGGTGGGCGTGCCGTCGAGGGCGATCATGGCGCTATCGAGCGCGCGCTGATCGAGCGACTGACCCTGCAAGGCATTCGCGAGTTCGCCGTTCACGTTCGCGACGGCCTTGCGGACGCCCTTGCCCAGATACCGGCTCTTGTCGCCGTCGCGCAGTTCGAGCGCCTCACGCTCGCCGGTGGATGCGCCGGATGGCACCGCCGCGCGACCCATGACGCCAGTGTCGAGCGTTACGTCGACTTCAACGGTCGGATTGCCGCGCGAGTCGAGGATTTCGCGGCCGTGTACTCGAGTGATCTTCACGTTAGGCTCCTGCGCCGCGACGGTCGGCATCTGCTTCGTACTGCAGCGCGTCCTCGCTCAGTGGCGCGATGAATGGGTCATCACCAGCGGTGACAACCACGACACCGTTCTCTGTGACGGCGTGGCGCCGCCGATCCTCTTCCACGTTGTACCCAATGAGCGCGCCCCGGGGAATGAGTACGTCGCGGTCGATGATCGCGCGTCTGATGCGCGCGTGGCGTCCGACGCGAACGCCAGGCATGAGGATCGACTGCTCGATGTGACAGAAACTGTGGACACGCACGTTCGGGCACAGCACGCTGCCGTAGATGCTGCTGCCAGACACGATGCAGCCGGGAGAAATCAGTGAGTCGAGCGCCTGCCCGCAGCGATGACCCGTTTCGGCAAACACGAACTTCGCCGGCGGCGCCTGCGGCTGGTAGGTGCGCACCGGCCATTCGGGGTCGTACAGGTTGAACTCAGGGCTGACGTGACACAGATCCATGTTGGCATCGAAGTACGCGTCGAGGGTGCCCACGTCGCGCCAGTACTTCGACGCGTTCTTGTTCTCGTCATAGAACCGGTAGGCGTAGACCGGTGCCTCGTGGATCAACGCCGGGATGATGTCCTTGCCGAAATCGTGTTTGGTGGCTTCGGTCGCGTTTGTTTCGAGCGCGCGAACGAGCACATCGGTGTCGAAGATATAGACGCCCATCGACGCGAAGGCCAGCTCCGGGAAGCCCGGGATGTGGCTCGGCTGCTTCGGCTTCTCCTGGAACCCGATGATCCGCTCCTGCTCGTCCACGGCGACGACGCCGAACTGCGACGCTTCCCCGATCGGCACCTCGATTGCTGCGAGGGTGACCGCGGCCTTGCGCTCCTGATGCACACGCAGCATGCGCGCGTAATCCATCTTGTAGACGTGATCCCCGGAGAGGATGACGACGTGCTTCGAGCCCTCGCGGATGATCGAGTACAAGTTCTGATAGACCGCGTCGGCCGTGCCCTGATACCACTGCTCGCCAACGCGCTTCTGCGGCGGCAGAATCTCGATGAACTCCCCGAGTTCCTCCGAGACGATGTTCCACCCCATTCGAATGTGACGATTCAGCGAGAGCGACTTGTACTGCGTGGCGATGAAGATGCGGCGCAGTCCCGAGTTGATGCAGTTGCTCAGGGAGAAATCGATGATGCGGTACGGCCCGCCGAAGTACACCGCGGGTTTCGCCCGGTCCTTCGTGAGCGGAGAGAGGCGTTCGCCTGCGCCGCCGGCGAGGACGATGACCAATGTGTCGTCGAGAAGCGTCGGCATGATGCTAGCTCGCTCGCAGGATGACGCGTGCCGGAGCGCCGTCGGCGCCGACAAGCGCGAGGGGAAGGCAGAACATTTCGTAGCTGCCGGGCGCGACGTCTCGCAGGTTCAGTCCCTCGATCACGATCGTGCCCGCGGACAGCAGCGTGTGATGCGTGGGCGCACCTGGCGTCTTGAATGGTTCAACCGAGAGGTAGTCTACGCCGAGGACCTTGATGCCGCGGTCGACCAGATAGCGCGCGCCGCTCTCGGCGACGCCAATAAATGCACGGTCGAATTCAGGCGTGCCCCACAGGCGCGAATTGCGGGTCTTCAGCAGCAACCGGAGATCGTCGCGCAAGTCCAGTTCGGCCAGGTCGTTTGCCGTGATGTGTCCCCGGGTGGTGACCTCCACGACGCGCGCTCGACCGCACAGCATCTCGAGCGGCAGGCTCTCGACGCCGTGTCCACCATCGAAGAAGTGCCGTGGCGCATCCACATGGGTGCCAGCATGGGCACTCATGTGAATCGTCGACACGTTGGAACTGTCCCCATTTGCAATCCGTTTGATGGCCTCGAGGCTGAACGGTGTATTGCCAGGGTAGGTGGCCAGAGTCGAATCGATTGGGACGCTGACGTCGATGAGCTTCATGAGGGACGGCGAGAGTCCCTATAGCATAAGCAAAGCCCGGACTTCTCGGGCCGAAATACTGCTGGCTATGCTGTACCCCACGCGATTGACTTGGGTTCGGCCAGACGCCTATGATTGGCTGTTTTCGTATCATGCCCTCTTACTGGAGTAGACCGTCTATGGTGATCCGGTGGCGCGCGTTCGCGCTGTTTTCCGCAGCACTCCTTCTCATCGTGTCGACAGCGTCGAACCTCGTCGCGCAAGGGCGTCCGCTCTCCAAAGATGAAGAGCGCGAGGCCAAAGCCGTGACTGCGGCGCTGGCCAACGCGGCCTCCGGCAAGGCCGTGACGAACGACCTTGCACTGGCCTGGGTCCGCAACGATGGCCTCCAGGCTCAAGACGACAAGAGCGTCGTGGCGTTCGCCTTGACGCTCGATCCGGCCAAAGCCCCGGCGGGGAAAGTGTTCATGCTTTGGCGGGTGATGCCCGCAGGAGCGGACCCGAAAGACAAGAAGATCGTCCCGCTGTTCGAGAACTTCAGCACCGTGGTGCTCGAAGGTCCGACGCCGTTCATCGCGCGTCTGTTCCTGGCCCCCGCCGGCAAGGTCGACGTGTCCGTGGCCGTGCACGAACTGGTCGAGGGCAAGGCCAGCAAGGCGCCCGTCTCGGTCATCAAGCAGACCGTCGACGTGCCGGCCCTGAAGGGCGGCGAGTTCATGTTCTCGAGCCTCTTCGTGTTTCGGGCGCACAAGTACCCTGCGCCACTGGCCGACATCCTGGAGCATCCCTACGGGACCCTCGAAGAGGAGAACCTCCCGCTCGCGAACCCCACGTTGGCGAAGACCGAGTCGCTCCGTGTGAGCGGCATGCTCTTCAATGCGACCGGGCGTGTCAGCGTTGAGTACGTGGCGTACAAGGACGGCGTCGCGGAACCATTCAAGAAGTGGGCGGCTGCGGAGATCGATCCGGCCAAGCAGGGCATTCCCGACAGCGTGCCCCTGGCAGATTTCGCACCGGGCGCCTACCGACTCGAAATCAAGGCAACCGACAAGGGCTCGAACAAGACCCTGACCGAGTCGCTGAAATTCGTCGTCGGTTCGTAGGCCCAAATCCACCGGGCGTCGAGCAGCGTAGAGGTTGAAGAGGAGTGAAGCGTCTATGATTTGGCGTCGAGCAGTCCCGCTCGCTTCGGCGGCACTTCTTGTGGCGTCCTCCTCGCTGTTTGCCCAGCCGAAAGAGCAGATCCGCAAGCTCAGCAACGACGAGAGGAAAGAGCTCACTGCCATCTCGACGATGGTGACGAGCATGACGGCGGGGCAGGCCACACCGAACGACATGTCGCTGACGTGGCTGAGTCACGACCTGTTGAAGGCCCAGGGCAACAAGCAGTACGTGCCCTTCTCTGTCACCGTCGATCCATCCAGGCTGACCGCGGGCAAGGTGTCGCTCTACTGGCGGGTTGTGTCGAAAGACGCTCCGGCCCCGGACCCGAAGAAAGACGACAAGAACAAGCCACCGACCTACGCCTACGAGAACCTGCACACGCTGACCATTCCTACGGGCCAGGCAGCGCCGATGCGCATCAGCCGCTCGTTCGTGGTTGGCGCCGGTAGCTACGACGTCTACGTGGTCACCAAAGAGCCGGACCCGAAGAAGAAGGGCGAAGTTGCGAAGACGGCGTCGATCAGGCAGTCGATCACGGTGCCGGATCTCTGGAATGGCGAGCTCAACACCAGCTCGGTCATCCTCGCATCGGCGATCGATCCATTGCCGGCGCCGTTGACGGCAGCGCAACAGGAAGAGCGGCCCTATGCACTCGGCAACGTGGAGATTCAGCCAGCGGCGAGCTCGAAGCTCTCGAAGAAGAGCGATCTGTCGGTGTTCCTGTTGATCTACAACGCCAAGGTCAACGAGTCGAATGCGCCAGATGTCACGGTCGAGTACAACTTCTACGCGATTCAGAACGGCGCCGAGAAGTTCTTCAACAAGACGAATCCACAGGCACTGAACGCACAGACGCTACCTCCGGGGTTTGATCCCGCCGCCGGCATGACCAACGGACAGACAGTGCCGCTCGCGTCATTCCCGGAAGGCGACTACCGGCTCGAAATCAAGATTACCGACAAGCTGACGACCAAGTCCTTGACCCGCGAGATGAAATTCTCGGTCTCCGGATCGTAAATGCAGGTCGGCGGGGAACGTGCCCCGCGAAGTGCGACCAACATGACAGGTGCAACCAGTTTTCTGGCGTCGGCGGCAGTCGGCAGCCTCTTGGTTGTGGGAATTCCAACGGCGTCGCCGGCACAACAAAGTGCTGCGCGTGCCGTGTCGTCGCCAATCGCCAGGCTGACGTCGCCGGCGGCGCCCGGCACGATCGCGGGTGTGGTTCGCGACGATCGCGGCGTCGCCGTACCGCGCGTGGTGGTCTCGGCGTTGGGCGCGGTCACGACTGTCACGGTGACGGACGCGAGCGGCCGGTTCGACTTCGGCTCGCTGACGCCCGGCCCGTATCTGGTTCGCGCACACCTGGCCGGCTACGTGGCACCGCGCGCGCAGATGATCCAGGTGCGTGCCAGCGCTCGCGCCGTGTCAGCCATTGCTCTTCGCCGCGAGGATGCGCCCAAGGTTCTTTCGGCAGGCATCGGCATCACGGCCAGCAGTGATGCGCCGCCAGCAGACGCCCCCTCTGCAACGCCCGACATCACTTCTGCAGGTGACGACTCGGCCCAGACCGAGTCATCCGATCAAACCGAGACCGCGTGGCGCATTCGGCATGCACGTCGCTCGATTCTGAAGGACGCCACCATTCCAGCGACCTTACTCGCCGAGAACGACGGCGCGGATGGCTCCACCGCATCGGTGCTGGCGCAGATCGCGGGAACGTCGAGAAATGTCGCCAGCTTCTTTGCCGACGCGCCGCTCACCGGGCAGGTCAACCTGCTCACGGCCGGTTCGTTCGACACACCGCAGCAGTTCTTCTCGACCGACACCATCGCCAGGAACGTGGCCAACATCCGCATCGGTGCCCCTGCGGGCTCGCGCGCTGACTGGACAGTTGCCGGAGCTCTCACGCAGGCCGACATTTCGTCCTGGGTACTGGCGGGCTCATACGCGATGCGCGCGCCGGCCAAGCATCGATACGAAGTCGGCCTGAACTACAGCACGCAGCGATACGAAGGTGGAAATCCCCTGGCACTGCGCGATGTGCGAGACGGCAGTCGTAACGTTGGTGCCGTCTACGGATACGACAGCGTGTCGCTGTCGCAGGAAGCGACGGTGGCTTTCGGCGCCGAGTACGCACGATACGACTATCTCAATGCCAAGACGCTCATCAGCCCACGCGTCGAGTTGACGCTGACGCCGACGCCGAGCACGCGACTCATGACCTCTGTGTCTCGTCGCTCGCAGGCGCCCGGCGCGGAAGAGTTTCTCCCTCCATCCGACTCCGGAATCTGGTTACCGCCACAGCGAACCTTTTCTTCGCTGGGGCCGAGCGGCGAGTTCCGCGCCGAACACGCGCTCACAGCCGCGGTCGCACTCGAGCGCGATTTCGGTCCGACAACGCTCGCTGTTCGAACCTTCCGTCAGTATGTAGACGATCAGCTCGTCACCGTGTTCGGCGGCTCGGTCCCCGGGCAGCCCACGGCGAAGCTTGGCCACTACATGGTGGGGAATACCGGGGACATCGACACAAGCGGTGTGAGCGCCGAATTCCGCGCCGTCATCGCCAGCCGCATTCACGGGTCCATCCGCTACTCCTACGCACGGGGCGAGATCCTTCGGGCTGGCAGCGACTACGTCATGCTCCTCGCACCAGAAACGGCAAGGCCGGGCATGGTGGCGCTTCAGGACGTGACCGGACGCATCGATGCCGAGGTTCCCGAAACAGCCACTCGAGTCGAGGTGGCCTACCGCCTTGGTACAGGGTTCGCGCAGGCAGGCAGCCGCCGAGAGACGCCGTCGCGCACCGGGCTGGACGGCCGCTTCGACGTTCAGGTCCATCAGTCGCTGCCGTTCATGAACTTCAGCAACGCGCGCTGGGAAATGTTGCTCGCGGTTCGCAACTTCTTTCGCGACTCCTCGTGCGACCAGTCCATCTACGACGAGCTTTTCGTCGTTCGTCCGCCCAAGCGGGTCGTCGGCGGCGTAACCTTGCACTTCTAGCGGCAGTCTCCCGCCATCGGCCTGGCGGCGAGCCCAGCCACGAGCTCCGTCACCGCCCTCGAAATAGGTTCGTCAAGTGCTCAACCCAGATGGACCTTGGAGTCTGACCTCAACATCACGAACGTCTCGTCCAATAATCCGAATATTTAGAATCAATATTCCGGACAGCCTCATTTTGCTGGCAATTAACCTACAGTCCGAACGAATCCTGACCGTGGACCCGCATAGGATCTGACGGTCGGACTGCGTCCATGCGCAACCCGCCTGGCCGGCGTCTGTCATCACAAGCCCATGTTGTCCACGTCCACGGCTACACAGATCCGCGAGCCACAGCGCACGCAGAGCTTCCGCCCGGAGCGACCCGAGGCGGGGCAGTGGCGTGGATGGGCAAGAACGCTGGGCGTTGTCGCGGTTGTCGGTGTGCTGGTGGCGCTTGGAATCGCGAACGTCGTGATGCGGGCGAAGTGGCACGAAGTCGAAGACGGCGTGCTCTGGGGCGCCCGGTCGCAAGGTGTCACGGCGGTTGATGTCATTCCCCTGTCGGCGGGCGATGCGGCCGGAGTGAAGCCCGGCGACATTCTTCTGGCCGTCAACGGATCGCCGGTCGAAAACCCTGGGGATGCATTTGAATTCCAGCACCGCGGCCTGGCCGGCGCTCTTCTGTCCTATACCGTGCTGCGAAGCGGCTCTCGAGAGGTGATCGAGGTCGCTCTG
>JBEBGB010001275.1:0-1158 GCA_040081675.1 Vicinamibacterales bacterium | reverse complement strand
CGCAGTGCCGCGCCCATGACGCGGTTGCTGATGTGTTGACGCCAGAGCGCAAACGCGACGAACCCCGACGCGATGGTCTGGATGAGGATCGCCACGCCCATGACGCTGAAGAGCACGGCGTCTACCGGCGTGTTGACGTTGAAGTGACTCGTCGTCCCTCGCCACGCCTGCACGTCGATGATTCCCACCTCGAAGACAAACACCACCGCTGTTGTCCAGCCGACGATGCGTTGCGTGCGTGGCCAGTTGGGGAGGTAGGTGAACACCCAGGCCAGCGTGAAGCAGTAGATCGCCGTGGACACGGCGAACTTGGCCGGTTTCAGCCAGGCCGGAGCACCGAGGATGGTGCGTGTGTCGAGAACAAGGCCGAGACCCGACGCGATCAGTGCGGCGGTCATCAGAAGCCCGACAACGGTGAGCGGGCGGTTCGAGTTCCACAGACCAGAGAGGACGGAACCGGGTGACGGCGTCGGACTCATGTGCGGTTCTCCCAGCGGCTTGAATGTAGTCAGTGTCAACATCTCTGCCGCAGACACTACCTCACACGTGTTGACGATGTCAACATTACGAGCGTACTATGAGGATATGCCCGAATCGACCGTGGCGAGAGTACGAAAGCCGAGGAATCGCTATCACCACGGCGACCTGCGGCGTGCCCTGGTGCAGGAGGCCGTGCGCACGATCGCCGACGAGGGCGTTGAGCGCCTGACGCTGAGGGAAGCGGGCACGCGCCTTGGCGTGTCCCGGACCGCTCTGTACCGCCACTTCTCGGACAAGTCGGCGCTGCTTGCCGCGGTGGCGCGCGACGGATTTCAACGGTTCAGGCACGATCTGGTCGCAGCCTGGGCGAAGGCTCCCGGCACCGAACGCGGGTTCGAGTTGATGGGCGCTGCCTATGTGCGGTTTGCGGTCGAGAACCCGGGGCACTACCAGGTGATGTTTGGCGACTATCGGCATCTGTGCGACAAGGACCCTGAACTGCACACCGACGCGGCCGCTGCGTTCCAGGCGCTCCTCGACGCCCTCGTCTCGCTCCAGGCTGGCGGCCTCGTCCGTCGGGACGATCCGCGCGCCCTTGCCGAGTACATCTGGGCGATCGTGCACGGGATGTCGATGCTCGCGATCAACGGTCAACTCGGGCCTGCGCGAGCGGTGTCC
>JBEBGB010000401.1:0-4869 GCA_040081675.1 Vicinamibacterales bacterium | reverse complement strand
CTGGCGCGCGCTGCAGGACACGTTGCGTCAGATTCAGGAAATTCGGACGTACTACGACTTCCCCGACATCGATATCGATCGCTACACCATCGACGGCAAGACCCGGCAGATGATGCTCGCGGTCCGCGAACTGAATGTGGAGCGCCTCCCTGAGAGCAGTCGCAACTGGATCAACGAGAAGCTGATTTACACGCACGGCTACGGCGTGACCATGAATCCGGTGAACGGATTCACGCCGGAAGGGCTGCCAGAACTGCTGCTCGGCAACATGCCGGTCCAGAGCACGGTTCCCGGCTTGACCCTCACGCGGCCGCAGATCTACTTCGGCGAACTCACCAACACCGACGTCTACGTGAAGACGACGCAGAAGGAATTCGACTACCCGCAAGGCGAGTCGAACAGCTTCGCCACGTACGAGGGCACCGGCGGAATCGAAATGGGCGGTTTCGGCCGGCGCCTGCTCATCGCACTCGACCGCGGCGACCTGACGAAGGTGCCCTTCAGTGACGACATCAGCGCGACCAGCCGTCTGCTCATGCGACGCAACATCCGCGAACGACTTGCGACGCTGGCGCCTTTCCTCACCTTCGACTCCGATCCTTACGTGGTCGTCACGAAAGACGGACGGTTGATGTGGATGATCGACGGCTACACGACTTCTGCATCGTATCCGTACGCACGTCACTATCGGCTCGGCAACAATCGACTGAACTACATCCGCAACAGTGTGAAGGCGTCGATTGACGCCTACGACGGAACGGTGACGTTCTACGTCTTCGACGCGGAAGACCCGATCATCACGGCCTACCGCGGCGTCTTTCCAACGCTGTTCCGCGACGCTTCCGAGATGTCGGCGGATCTTCGCAGCCATGTGCGGTATCCGGAGCTGATGCTCCAGTTGCAGGCCGCGGTGTACGGGCTGTACCACATGACGACGCCCGACGTGTTCTACAACCGCGAAGACCTCTGGACCGTGGCGTCTGAAGTGCGTAGCACCGACGCGCGCGAGCAGAGCGCTCAGCCCATGGAGCCGAACTTCGTGCTCATGAAGCTGCCCGGCGAGGCAGCCATGGAGTTCATCGAGATCCTGCCGTTCACGCCGGCGAACCGGAACAATCTGATTGGATGGATCGCGGGTCGGAGCGACGAGGCGAACTACGGCAAGGCGATCGTGTACGACTTCCCGAAGACCAAACTGGTCGACGGTCCCTTGCAGATCGAAGCGCGCATCGATCAGAACGCGCAGCTGTCAGGCCAACTGTCCCTCTGGAATCAGCAGGGGTCGCACGTCCGGCGCGGCACGCTCATCGTCATGCCCATTGGGAAGGGGCTGCTCTACGCCGAGCCGATCTACCTGCAAGCCGAACGCAGCCCCATGCCGGAGCTGCGCATCGTTGTGCTGGCGCTTCAGGACAGACTCGCCTACGGCCCGACGTTCGAGGCTGCACTCGCGAGCCTGTACGGCACGGCGGCGTCCACGCTTGGCTCGCCTGCCGGGCCGACCGCTGCACCTGCCAATCGGCCGGCTCAAACCGCGACGGCGACCACGCCGGCCCCCGGGGCTGCGCCAGCCACGCCGGATGCGCTCATCCGCAGTGCTGCGCAGGATATCGAGGAGTACCAGCGGCTCACGGCCGAAGGAAAGCTCGGCGAAGCCGGCCAGCGCTTGGAGTCGTTGAAGCAAAAGCTGCAAGAACTCCAGAACCGCAAGTAGACGGCTGCGGAGCCGCTCGGGGGCGCGGTGTTGTCGCTTCGAGAAACTCTGATTCGCGCGTTCTTCCGCACTCGAGGGATTCCGCGCGTCGTCAACGGCGTCTCCTTCCGAGTCGCTCCTGCCGTGCGCGCACTGTTCACATCGGATTACGACCGACCGCTCGCCGACTTCCTCAGGAGCCGCGTTCGAGTCGGCGACGAAGTGTGGAACGTCGGCGCAAACGTGGGCATCTGGGCCCTGCAGATGGCGTCATGGGTTGGTTCGGCGGGCAAGGTCGTCGCGTTCGAGCCAAATCCCGCGGCGGTCGCAGTGCTTCGAAACAACATCCGCTTGAACGGTCTGGACGCTCGAGTCGAGATCGTCCAGTCGGCCATAGGTGAACACGAAGGCGTGGTTCAGTTCTTCGCTGCGGGGACTGACGGCATGTCGCGGGCGGGCCAGGCCAATCCGATTCTCACCGGGACAACGACACTCATGGTGGCGGTGACGACACTGGACCGTGTGGCCGCCGCTCGGGGCACGATGCCGTCGTGGATCGTCATGGATATCGAAGGGTGGGAACTGCACGCTTTGCGGGGTGCTCGCCACGTCCTCAGCAGGACGCAAGTGGTGGTCGAAATGCATCCATCGGCGTGGCCATGGTCAGGTCACAGTCGCTCCGACTTCGAACAACTCTTGACCGATTTGCGGCTGCGGGCCGTGCCGATCAGTGGACAGCGCGACGCGCTCGCCGACTACGGCCACGTCCACCTGGAGCCGGTCACCGACTGAGTCAATCGACGCGCGGTTGACACCCTGCTCGTCGTCGAAGCCGGCAGGGACACGGAGCCGGCGAGGTCAGCGTTTCGAGAGCTTGGCTTTCAACTCGTCGCCCCAGCGCTCCACGACGCGTATCTCCGATGAAAGAGACTGCTGGCCATCAACGTCCTTCAGCACAAGAAACCGTTTCCCGTCTGCTGAGACGTCGTAGTGGCGCCCTGTGTTGACAGGTATCGCGTGCGGCCACTTCAGGACTGCGCGTGGCGCAAGGAGCGTCAGGTCCGTTCCGAGGCCGACGGGCGCAGCCATGATCGTGTCTGGAGCGACGAAGAAGAACAATTCGTCGCCCTTTCTTGACCACAACGGGCGAGTCCCCCCGGTCGTCGAGACTTGCCGACGCGAGGTGTTCAGGGCTGGAAAGGGCCTGACCCAGATTTCTGCACGCCCCGACTCGTCGGACTCGTACGCCATCCAGCGACCGTCTGGTGAGATTTCCGCATTACTCTCGCTGGCGGGCGTCTGCAGCAGTAGCTTCGACGACCGCGGAGGACCAATGGAGATCAGCCCGACATCGTAAGGTGGTGTCTGCGGGATGATCGTGAGGATTCCGCTCCCGTCCGGTGCAAAGGACGCTGGACTCTCTCGCCTGATGCCGTCGCTCAGTCGCTCCACTTCGCCAGACCCGTCAAAGACCTGCCAGTAGACGCTCTCGATGCCATCGCGATCTACCGTGAAAGCCACACGCTTTCCGTCTGGCGCCCAGGTCGGGAGCCGATTGAGACCAGGATCGTTCGTGAGGCGTTGAAGCGTCTTACGCGCGAGTTCCCAGATCCAGACGTCCGGTGGTTCGTCGCGCGCATCCAGCGCGACACGCGTTCCGTCTGGCGAGAGCCGTGCGTAGGTGAAAGCGCGGGGCGGGGCGCCTGTTGGTTCTTCTCTTCCGTTGCGGTCCACCCACACAATGGTTCTGGAAGGCGGGACATTGGTGCTCTCGGTCGTGTAAACCAGCGTGCCAGTGGACGACAGTCCAAAGTTCGCCGAGCCATCGACTTCGATCCCAACCCGATCGAGCACTGTCGTCGGCTCACCGGTAACGTGGAGTGTTTCCTGGTCGAAGGCAATGGCCCGCAGAGAACGATCGCGGCCCCCAAATATCAGGTGACCAGAGTCAGAGTACACGGGCGACGTTCCTGGAACGAGGTCGACGACTTCGTTGGTTGCAAGCGACAACACTGCGAGTTGCGCTCGGTCCAACACGCCGCTCCACTTTGTGAACACGATGCCACGGCCATTTGGCAGCACGCTTGGCCAGAAGTGGTTGGCGCCAGAGGCGTCGCCTGCCGTCGTCAGCCTCGTTGGAGTTCCGCCAGTGGCAGGCACGCGCATGAGCCCCCTGGTCCGGACGGTTGCAAACACGATGGTGTCATCGGTCGCCCAACTGAGCCCTCGAATGTCACCGTCCAACGGACAGATCGTGACGACAGCACCGCCGTCAATTGGCTGGGACCTGAGAACCAGACCGTCGTAAAACGCCACAGTGCGACCGTCGGGGGAGAACACCGGTCCGGAACGTACCCGGCCGGGGAGCTGGACAGGGTCGAAGGCGTCGAGCGCCTGTATGTTCAGCGTGCCACCATTGAGGTCTGAAACGGGCGCCGACCGGTAAGCGATCCGCATGCCGTCAGGCGAGATGGCCAGCAGTTTGCCGACTGCCCGCAGTCGAAACCCGGCTGGAGGGCTGATCGAGAACCGGATCAATGGGGCTGCCGTAGGCCCCGGCGGACTTGGCCTCAACAGCCAGACGCCGGCGCCACCGACCAGCAACGCAGCCACACCGACGAGCGCAGATTGCCGCCAACGGCTTGACGATCTCTTGTCGTCCACAGTTTGCGACTTGGGGCCGGCAAGGCCATCGAACGCGCCATCAAGCGCCAGCCGGATGGCTGACATGTCTCTGAGCCGTCGTTGGCGATCCTTCTGAAGACAGAGTCGAAGCACCTGCAGCACGCTTGCGGGAGTGTTGTTCGGCAGCGTTGCCCAGTCCGGCTCGTCACGCAGCACCGAGGCGAGAACTTCGGATATTTCTTCTCCCTTGAAGGCCCGCGTGCCAGAGAGCATCTCGAACAGGACGCACCCGAGTGCCCAGACGTCGCTGGCTCGGTCGGCACTACGTCCCTTGGCTTGCTCAGGGCTCATGTACGCTGCCGTCCCGAGAATCATCCCGGCGTGCGTCATCAACGGCGATGTGAGGGTAGGCGAGACGGAAAGCCCTGAGGGCCCAATCGCTCCGCCAACCGTTTCCATCGCCTTCGCGAGGCGCCGAGTAGCGGAGGGGAATCACACCCCTCCGCGCTCACAGAACCGGACGTGAGACTCTCGCCTCATCCGGCTCGTCT
>JBEBGB010000400.1:0-4874 GCA_040081675.1 Vicinamibacterales bacterium | reverse complement strand
CGCCGAGTCGACTTCTTCACGAAGAGTCGCGCGTTCGACATCACGCGCGCCCGGCAGGAGATTCACTACGCTCCACAGGTCGGTCTGCGCGAGGGCATCAGGCGCACGCTCGACTGGTACCGCGGGCAAGGGTGGCTCTGAGGCACCTATGAGCACGCCGCCACCGATTCCAAAGGCGCAAGAGCAGCTGTTCGACGCCAGCACCAGCGCTCGTGAGAAATACGCAGCGCTTGTCGTGGGCCGCTCGGACTGGGCGTCCCTTCTGCTCTATGAGCTCATTGTCACGTTCACGCAGAGTCTGCCTGGTGCGCTCGGTCTGGTGTTGCGAAAGGCGCTGTACCCGTCGCTCCTCGGCTCCTGCGGACGCAACGTCGTCTTTGGACAGAACGTCACGCTGCGACATCCACACAAGATCCACATCGGCGACAACGTGGTGTTCGACGACAACTGCCTTGTCGACGCCAAAGGCACCAGCAACACCGGCATCAGAGTCGGCAACGGTGTCTTCGTGGGTCGTAACACGATCCTGTCGTGCAAGAACGGCGACATCGATCTCGCAGACGATGTGAACGTGGGGTTCAACTGCGAGGTGTTCTCCGCAAGTCGTGTCAGCATCGGGAAGGGCACGCTGCTCGCGGCCTACACGTATGTCATCGGTGGCGACCACGACTTTTCGGATCCATCCAAATCGATTCTCGAGCAGGGCCGGAAGTCGGACGGGGTCTCGATCGGCGCGGGCGCCTGGCTCGGCGCGGGAGCGAAGGTGCTCGACGGTGTCTCGATAGGCGACAACGCCATCGTTGGTGCTGGGGCAGTGGTCACCTCTGATGTTTCAGCGGGCACGATCGTCGTGGGAATCCCCGCAAAGGTTGTATCGACCCGGTAAAATCGAACGAATGGCGTACAGGACCGACCTCGAAGCGCGGATCGCCCGCAAGACGACCAAGGCGATCGTCGACCACGACATGATTCAGGACGGCGACCGCATCATGGTGGGGCTCTCCGGCGGCAAGGACAGCTGGGCCCTCATCCAGATGCTGGACGTCTTGCAGAAGCGCGCGCCCTTGCAGTTCTCGGTGGTCGCGGTAAACGTCGACTCGGGCTACAAGGAATACAAGCACGACGTCATCACTCGCACCTGCGCGGAACGCGGCTGGGAACTGCGCATCGAGCACACTGACATCGGCGAGCTCATCGAAGAGATCCTGGACGAAGACCAGACGCCGTGCTCGCTGTGTGCGCGACTGCGACGCGGTGTCCTGTACCGCGTGGCCAAAGAGGTCGGAGCCACGAAGATCGCCCTGGGCCACCACATGGACGACTTCATCGAGACGCTGCTCCTCAACCTCTTCTTTGCCGGCGCCTTGAAGGCGATGCCCGCCAAGCTCGTTTCAGACGATGGGGCGCATGTCGTGATACGGCCGTTGGCGTACGTCGGCGAGGACGAGGCCAGACTCTATGCCAAGGAGTCTGAACTACCGATCATCGGCTGCTGCTGTCCAGCCTGTGGCGATCTGTCGTTGCAGCGGCAGCGCATCAAGCGGTTGCTCCTGGACCTCGAGGTCGAGCATCCAGGTGTAAAGAACTCCATGCTCAAGGCGCTCGGCAATGTGGCGCCACGGCACCTGCTGGACACGCGTTTGAATCCGCCCGCCGAACTGAGGGCAACAGTGCCCCTCGTTGACGGGCGGCCGACCGCGCCGCTTGCGTCCCTGAGGGCTGCGTCGGCGCGAAAGCCGCGACGCCTGCTTCCTGTCATTCAATAGTCGAGAGGACATCTGTCTGTGTCTATGTCGCGCACGATCGTGATGGCGCTTGTACTGAGTCTTGTGGGTGGTCGCGCGTTTGCGCAGCAGCGGCCCCTGGTGACCGAGGATCCCGAGTCGGTGGGAGCCGGTCGGGTGCTCGTCGAAGGCGGCTTCGACGCGGCGCACGGCGTGCAATATCCCGTGTCCGGCCTCGAGGGCAACCTGCTCCGTCTGCCCACGCTCGGTGTGAGCCTTGGCATCAGCTCCATTGCGGAGATTCAGATCGACAGTGGGCTCTACGACCGGCTGTCGATTTCCAGCCGTGAGGCGGCCCCGCTCTCGAACTTGCTCACGGTCACCGGTACGCAGACACACGATGTCAGCGACATCGTGATCGGGACGAAGGTCAGGCTCATGAGCGAGCAGGGCGGCCGGCCGAGTGTTGGCTTGCGGTTCGCGACCAAGCTGCCCAATGCCAGCAATGAGTCGGGACTCGGGTTGGACACGACCGACTTCTACGCCAGCCTTCTCGCTGCGAAGAGCGTTCAGTCGTTGCGTGTCGTGGCGAACATCGGGTTCGGTATCCTCGGTGACCCGACCTCCGGAAACCGCCAGAACGACGTCGTCACCTATGGCGCGTCGGTGGCGAAGGCGGTGACGCCGCGTGCGGAGTTGGTAGGTGAACTCAACGGACGGGCATCCACCAGAAGCGCCGGCGCGCTTCCGGGTACCGAGAGCCGAGGTCAGCTGACGGTTGGCGCACGCTTCACGTCCGGTCCGATCCGCTTCGATGCCGGCGTGCTCGTCGGACTCACATCAGTTGGGCCGACCATCGGCGCGACTGGCGGCTTCACCTACGTCTTCGATGCGTTCAAGGTGCCGTAAACATCCGCATCGGACAGCCGTCGCATCAAGTCGTGCCAGGGCATGCGGCTCCTATGTCGTCATGCTCGTGCCTCAATCGAGCACGAACTCGTGCTTCCACGCCTCGTCGTCTTGCAGCGGCGCCTGATCGACCTTCTCCAGAATGAAGCGCTCGAGCACCAGGGCGTCCATGTTGGTGCGCATGAAGCAGCGGTACGCATCCTCAGGCGTGCAGACGATGGGTTCGCCGCGCACGTTGAAGGACGTGTTGACGATGACCGGACATCCGGTGCGGCGATGGAAGGCGTCGATGATGTCGTAGTAGTCCGGGTTGGTCTCCCGCCGGACGGTCTGGACGCGCGCTGAATAATCGACGTGCGTGATGGCGGGAACGTCGGACCGCACCAGGTTGAGCTGCTCGATTCCCCAGACGTTGCTCGCTTCAGACGGCATGAGGCGGCGATGGTGCTTCTGGACGTCGGCGACCAGCAGCATGTACGGGCTTTCGCCGTCGAGTTCGAAGTAGTCGTGCACGTGCTCGCGCAGGATCGCCGGCGCGAATGGGCGGAACGATTCGCGGAACTTGATCTTCAGGTTCATCACCGACTGCATCTTCGGTGATCGCGCGTCTCCGATGATCGAGCGACCGCCGAGCGCGCGGGGACCGAACTCCATGCGACCGGTAAACAGGCCCACGACTTTCTCATCGGCGAGCAGTTCGGCGACGGCGTCTGTGAAGCCGGGTCCGGGAATGTGACGTGCCTTGTAGCCGTGCTGCTCGAGGAAGCGCGCGATGTATTCGTCGGTAAATCGAGGGCCAAGGTACGAGCCAGACATGCCGTCGGCGTACGGACGCGTGGGCGACGTCATACCCTTGGGCGACACGCTCGGCACGTGCTGCGGATCGGGCCGCACCCAGGTGCCGGCTGCCTCGGGGCTGAGGCGGGGCTTCTCGAGATGGCGGTGCCACAAGGACATGGCGACGCCAAGCGCACCACCGGCATCGCCGGCCGCCGGCTGAATCCAGACCTGCTCGAAAGGGCCCTCGCGAACGATCCGGCCGTTGCCGACGCAGTTGAGCGCGACGCCGCCTGCCAAGCACAGGTCGCGCATGCCGGTCAGCTTGTGCGCGTGGGCGGTCATCTTCAGCATCACCTCTTCGGTGATGTCCTGGATGGACCGCGCGAGATCCATCTCGCGCTGGGTCAGCGTGCTTTCGGGCGAACGCGCCGGCCCGCCGAGCAGCCGCTCGAGCGTCGAGCCCGTCATGGTCAGTCCTGCGGGGTACGTGAAGTACTCCATGTTCATCCACAGGCTGCCGTCATCCCGGATCTCGACCAGGTGATCCTTGATCTGCTTGACGAAGGTGGGCTGGCCGTAGGGCGCGAGTCCCATCACCTTGTACTCGCCGGAGTTGACGCGGAACCCGGTGAAGTAGGTGAAGGCCGAGTACATCAGGCCGAGTGAGTGCGGGAAGCGTTGCTCGGTGAGCATCTCGAGTTCGTTGCCGCGCCCGACCGCGATCGATGACGTGGCCCACTCGCCGACCCCGTCGATCGTGACCACGGCGGCGTTCTCGAATGGGGATGGATAGAACGCCGATGCCGCATGCGACTCGTGGTGCTCGCCAAACAGCACCTCGCCCTCGAAGCCGTCGAGATTCGAGTGGATGTCGTCGCTCATCCAGAGCTTCTCCGTGAGCCACAGCGGAAGCGCCATCAGATACGAACGCAAGCCGGCCGGTGCGCAGGCGATGTAGGTTTCGATGAGCCGCGAGAACTTGACCAGTGGCTTCTCATAGAAACCCACGAGATCGAGATCATGCGTGGTGATGCCGGCTTCCGCGAGGCAGTAGGCCACCGCACGCGACGGGAAGGCGGCATCATGCTTCTTGCGCGTGAACCGCTCTTCCTGCGCCGCAGCCACGATGCGGCCATCTTCGACCAGGCACGCGGCGGAATCGTGGTAGTAGGCCGAGACTCCCAGAATGCGCACAGTACCTCTAGTGTCCTGAATCAGAAGTTCGCACTCGAGACGCTAGAACAGGGTGTAGATGAACGGGGCCACCGCCGTCGACTGCGAGAAGACGATCAGCGCGCCGAACAGCACGAAGACGACGATGATGGGCAGGAGCCAGAACTTCTTCTCGCTCATCAGGAACTGCCAGAACTCTTTCAGTACGCGTCCCTTGCTCATAAGACCTCAGAACATTCGGGAGTAGTGATGCCGGTCTCGATAGCGCTCGGGGTACGGCGTCCACCC
>JBEBGB010000399.1:0-4876 GCA_040081675.1 Vicinamibacterales bacterium | reverse complement strand
CGACCCGTAGATCATCTCGTAGGTCGGGGCGAAGGTCGCCGGCGCGAACCCGAACGCTGCGGACGTGACGCCCTCGGTTGTGGACGCATACGACTTGAGTGCGTCGTAGTGGCTCGTTGCCATGACTGTCGCGCCGCGACGCTTGAAGTGGTCGATGATCGCGACGCCAAGCGCGCCGCCTTCGACAGGGTCCGTGCCGGATCCGACCTCGTCCAGCAGAACCAGGCTCGGCACCACCAGGTCGCGGTCCATCGAGGCCAGGTTGGTGATGTGTGCAGAGAAGGTGCTGAGGCTTGCCTCGATCGACTGCTCGTCGCCGATGTCCGCGAACACGGTCTTGAACACCGGCAACCGCGATCCGTCGGTCGCCGGAATGCGAAGGCCCGACTGCGCCATCAGCGCCAGCAGCCCGGCGGTCTTGAGCGCTACCGTCTTGCCACCGGTATTGGGACCTGTGACCAGCAGCACGGTCGCCGGCGGGATGATCTTGATCGTCACCGGTATGGCCGCCTTGAGCAGCGGATGTCGAGCGGCCTGCAGTTCGAAGGCGCCGTCGGTCGAGAGGCGCGGCTCGATGCCGTCGATCGACTCCGAATACCTGGCGCGAGCTTGCAGCACGTCGAGCCTGGTGGCGGCCTCGACGGTTCGCGCGACGTCGAGCGGTCGACCACGGAACGACTCGGTCAATTCCAACAGGATGCGGTGAACCTCTTCGGTTTCCTCCTCCTGCAGCGCGACGATGTCGTTATTGATCTCGACGGTGCTCAGCGGCTCGAGGTACACGCTCGCACCGCTCGTGGACGCTCCGTGCACGAGACCCGGGACGTCGCTCCGATGTTCGGCCTTCACGACGATGACATAGCGGCCGTTGCGTTCAGTGACCACCTGGTCCTGGAGATACTTCGACGTGTCCTTGCCACGCAAGTAGGACTCGAGCGTGCCGCGCAGCTTCGTCTTCTGGCGGCGCAATCGATCGCGGACAGCCCGCAGCCGCGGGCTCGCATCGTCCACGACATCGCCTGAGGAGTCGATGGCGGAGCGCACTCGCGCGATTTCGCCCTTGAACGATGCCGCGTTCGTGCCGGCTCGATCGACCCTCGGAAACTGTGAGGCGACTCGACGAATCGCCGTGCAGGTGTCGTCGACCGAGTCGAGAAACGACGCGAGCGCCAGCAGGCGAAGCGCCTCGAGTGCCCGCCCTTCAACGTTCACCGCCTCCAGAATTTCTGGCAGCTCTGCGTGCGCTCGCAGCGGGAAGTTGCCGTGTTTCCCGATGTAGCGCGCCGCCTCCGTCGTGGACGCCAGGAGGTCCGCCACCTCGATCGGATCGATTGAAGGCGCGAGGTGCGCGAGACGCTCGTCACCCATGGGCGTCTGGGCGAACCCACGGACGGCATAGACGATCCGATCGAACTCGAGCGCCTTTAGGGCGGCGGTGTGCATAAGACAGAGACGAGTCAGGAAACAGCGAACTGGCGGTGGGAGAAACCTAGATTCTAACGTACCCGGCGGGAGAGTCTGAACGGCGACGAAGGATGTCGCTCGCGTGCTCGGGAACCTGAAACTTGACCGATTGCATCAAGTTTCAGGGCTCGCGAGTGCACTGCCGCGGCCCAAGCCCTGGCTGGCAGGCCGGCCAGCGACGTAGGGCTTGGCCGTGGACGAGATCAGTTGAAGCGAATGCCGAAGTCGATGGCGAACTTGCGCGTCTTGATAGGCGTCAGGTTCGTGAGGTTCCCATCGTTGATCTTGCGCAGGCCCTTGGTCAGGCTTGCTTCGATGATGAAGCGCGTGATTTCGATGCCGCCGCCAATCTGCAAACCAAGGTCGAGACTCTGATAGTCGTCCTTGACGTCGAGGCCGCCCCTATCAGCCTTCATCAGGATGTCGAAGGCAGGCCCGACGATGAAGTATCCAAGGACTCCGTTGAGACTGTTGGAGCCGGCGTTGATGCGCAGCAGGATCGGAATCTCGAGGTAGCGCGTGTCCACGACGATCGTGCCCGCCGCATTCTTCGCGCCCTTCTTGACGTACATCAGCTTGCCTTCGACTCCGACCGTGCTCGGTCGGTTGCCGCCGAAGAAGATGCCGAGTTCCAGTCCGTTGTTGTTCTTGAAGTCCGAGTTCGCCTGATCGAACGACGAGAACGTGGGCCCGACCAGGAATCCGATGCCGATGCCTTCATGCCGCTGACTGCCGCTGGACGACTGCTGTGCGGCACTGGATGCCAAACCGGACACCAGGAACGACGAATCTTTACCGAAAATGGGGGATTGCGCGCTTGCAAGCGACGGCAAGCACAGCAAGGCGGTCACGCCAAGAGCGACCGATGTCAGGGATACACGTCTACGCATCACGAACCTCCTTCGTTTTGGGAATATACAGCAAGGGCCATACCCCATCAATTTTTCCTTGATGAGCCGGACCGAGCGCTACAAATGATTGATCAGACTGGCGATATTGGCAGCGCCGAAACCATTGTCGATGTTCACTACCGAAACGCCGGAGGCGCAGCTATTGAGCATGCCCAAGAGTGCCGCAATTCCGCCAAAGCTGGCGCCATAGCCGATCGACGTGGGAACCGCTATGACAGGAACGGACACGAGGCCCGAGATCACGCTTGGCAACGCGCCCTCCATCCCCGCGACGACGATGAGGACGCGGGCGGCGGTGAGACGCTGCCGCTCGTGCAGCAAGCGGTGCAGGCCAGCGACCCCGACATCGTAGAGACGCTCGACATCGTTCCCCATCAACTCGGCGGTGCAGGCGGCCTCCTCGGCCACAGGCAGGTCTGAGGTGCCGGCGGCGACCACGAGGATCTGGCCGTTGCCGCGCGCGACATCCTGCTGCTGGAGCACGATCAAACGTGCGACAGACAAATACGTCGCACTCGGAACGCGGGATTTGACAGATTCGTAGGCCTCCAGCGAGGCCCTGGTGACCAGGAGGGTCGAGCCTCGGCTGACGATTTCGGCAGCGATCGCCGCCACCTGGTCCGGGGTTTTGCCCAGACCGAGCACTACCTCAGGGAATCCCTGGCGAACCGCACGGTGGTGGTCAACCCTTGCAAAACCCAGATCTTCGAACGGACGCTCGCGAAGTGCGTCGAGCAGTTGCCCCTCGGCATCCGCAGTGTCCATCGCGCCGGTCGCGACCTGCTCGAGGAGTTTTTTCAGCTGAGATTGGTTCATTTTGTGGAGCGGCAGTCCGGCAGCAGTTTTGCTAGTCAACTATCTTGGCCGCAAATATAATAGAACGAGCTAAATGACGCCTGCTGAAACCCTTACGCTCGGTTTGTATTTCTTCGTCCTCATCATCCTCGCCCTCTACGGCTGGCATCGGTACTACATCGTGTACTTGTACATGAAGAACAAGGACCGACAGCCAAAAGCCGGTTTGCAACTGTCGCCGCTCCCTGTCGTTACCATTCAGCTGCCGCTCTACAACGAAATGTACGTAGCGGACCGCCTAGTCGACTCCGTGTGTCAGATTGACTACCCCCGCGAGTTGCTCGAGATTCAGGTGCTCGACGATTCGACGGACGAGACGCGCGGTATTGCGGAGGCAGCGGTCCGCCGTTTCGCCAGCGAGGGCTTCGACATCAAGTATTTCCACCGCGCCGACCGGACGGGTTACAAAGCCGGGGCGCTCGAAGCTGGGCTGAAAGTGGCTCGGGGCGAGTTCGTGGCGATCTTCGATGCCGATTTTCTGCCGACCAGCGACTTCCTGATGAAGATCATGCCGTTTTTCGGCGACCCGAAGACCGGCATGGTGCAAGCGCGTTGGGGTCACATCAACCAGGACTACTCGCTCCTCACCAAGATTCAGTCGATTCTCCTGGACGGCCATTTCGTGCTCGAGCACGGTGGTCGCAACCGTTCCGGAGCGTTCTTCAATTTCAACGGCACGGCCGGTGTCTGGCGGCGGGTGGCGATTGAAGACGCCGGCGGCTGGCAGCACGACACGCTGACCGAGGACCTCGATCTGAGCTACCGCGCCCAGCTGCGCGGCTGGCAATTCATTTTCGTACCCGATCTGGTCGCGCCGGCGGAAGTACCTGTGGAAATGAACGCCTTCAAGTCGCAGCAGCATCGCTGGGCGAAAGGCTCGATTCAGACCTGCCGCAAGCTCCTGCCGCAGATTCTGGCGGCGGACGTGCCCTTCAGGGTCAAGGCAGAAGCGTTCTTTCACCTCACGGCCAACTTCAACTACCCGTTGATGGTGGTCCTCTCGGTGCTCATGTTCCCGTCCATGGTCATCCGTTACAACATGGGCTGGTACGAAATGATGCTCATCGACGTGCCGCTGTTCTTCGCGGCCACGTTTTCTGTGTGTAATTTCTACATGGTTTGTCAGCGCGAAATTCACTCTGACTGGCGTTCGCGCATCAAGTACCTGCCGTTCCTCATGTCGATCGGCATCGGGCTCTGCATCAACAACTCGAAAGCCGTCTTCGAGGCGCTGTTCAACAAGCAGAGCGAGTTCGCGCGCACGCCGAAATACCGCATCGAAGGCGACGCGGACCAGTGGGTTGGAAAGAACTACCGCCAGTCGGTTGCCGTGCAGCCGTTCATCGAGCTGGCCCTCGGCCTGTATTTCACGGCCACGGTGTTCTACGCGCTGGCGAACGGCATCTACGGAACGGTGCCGTTCCTGGTGTTGTTCCAGATCGGCTTTCTCTACACCGGCCTGTTGTCGGTCGTGCAGCAGTACGCGGGCGACTCGGTTGTGCTCAACACGCAGGTGGCGAGCGGCAAGTAACAACCGAAAATCGCTGACACGGAGAGCACGGACGACGAACGGAGAACACGGGAATCAAATCGGAGTGCACGTCCCCATAGGAAGCAGTGACCTCTGTGTTCTGCCTCCGTGTTTT
>JBEBGB010001274.1:0-1167 GCA_040081675.1 Vicinamibacterales bacterium | reverse complement strand
CAGATCCATGTTGGCTTTCTGCGCGCCAATGATGGTGCGGTCGTCGACGTCCGTGAAGTTCAGCACGTGGCGGACCGTGTATCCCTGCAGGTGGCGCAGTGTGCGTCGCAGCACGTCGGTGCAGACAAAGGTCCGGAAGTTGCCGACGTGCCCGCGTGCGTACACGGTCAGACCGCACGTGTACATGCGAACGGTGTTGTCGGGTCCGGGCGCGAAGGTTTCCTCGGACCGCGTCAGCGTGTTGTAGAGGCGCATCGTTGGGGATCAGGGAATGGCGCAGGCGGTCTGCCAAATGCGTCCGCCATTGGCAGAGACCAGAATCTCGAGGTTGCGTTGCCGGGTGTGAAACTGCACGTCGCACCGCGTGGCGCCACCAAAGGTGCCGCTCGACGAAGCTTTCGTGAGAGCCGCCGTCAGTTCTGCCTCGGGAACATCCGTGCATCCCACGTGACGGCAGACGTGCGCGGTCAACTCCGCGATGAGCCCCACGGGCGCGCCCTGGCTCGACAGCTCCAGCGCAAACGAAAAAGCGGACGGCGACACCACGCGAGATTCTACAGTGAAAGCCGCTCGAACAACACGCGCGCACGGCCGCAGTCGTCCTCGATCTGCGCTCTGAGCGCGTCGAGCGACTCGAACTTACGCTCGTCTCGAAGACGCTGCACGAAGCCCACACGCATCGACCGACCGTAGAGATCGCGATCGAATCCAAAGATGTGCGTCTCGACCGACACCCGTCCGGAGTTGTCGACCGTCGGACGGACGCCGATGTTGGTCACCGACGGGTACACGACGCCGCTCACGCTGGCTGTCGTCGCATAGACGCCGTTGGCCGGCAGGAGCTCGTTGTCGGTCGCGAGGTTCGCTGTCGGGAACCCGATGGTTCGTCCGCGCTGGTCGCCTCGAACAACGGTGCCGTCGATGAAGTACTGATGCCCGAGCAACGCGCCCGCCTCGTCGACGCGCGCCTCGCCAATCAGACGCCGGATGCGCGTGCTCGACACCACGAAGTCCTTGTAGCGCACCGGATCAATTTTCTCGGCGTTGAATCCGTAACGCGCGCCAAGGGTGCGCAGCAGGCTGAAGGTGCCGGCCCGGTCGCGCCCGAAGAGAAAATTCGCGCCGACCCACACTTCGGACACATGCAGCCAGTCGACGAGCACCGTC
>JBEBGB010001273.1:0-1168 GCA_040081675.1 Vicinamibacterales bacterium | reverse complement strand
TCGCACCAGTCGATGTCAGAGGTCCGAATGAAGTGAATCCGCCCCCCGGACTTCACCATGATGCGGTGTCGTTGGCTTGCTGCGCCGTCTCCGGCCACTCCTGCCTTCGCGCCATCGTCGCGCGCGGAACGGCGCTTCGCGAGGTGATCGCGCGCATGACCAAGCGCGGCTCGAAAACGGTCCGAGCTGAAAGGCTTCAACAGGTAATCGAGCGCGTGGACCTCGAACGCCTCCACGGCGTACTGGTTGTGAGCGGTCACGAACACGACGGCGGGCATGCCGTTCGCCTGAAGGCTCCGGGCCAGTTCGATGCCAGTGACACCAGGCATCTGAATGTCGAGGAAGAGCAGGTCCAGGTTTCCTTGTTCGATGGCGGCCTTCGTCTCGTCGCCCGTGGCGCATTCACCGACCAGCTCGATGTCGCCTTCGCTTTGCAGCAGCGACAGCACTCGCGCTCGCGCAATGGGTTCGTCGTCGGCCACCAGCGTCCGAATCTTCTGGTTCATGCAGCACCTGCTCTAACCGGTTCAGTGATTTGCTGATCAGCGACGAACGGAATTGACACCGTCACGCAGAATCCGCCGTCGTTCGAAAACGTACAGGCGTGATTGGCGCCGTAGAGGTGTTCGAGCCGGGCACGCGTGTTCGAGAGTCCGACGCCCGTATTGAGCAGTGTGAGGTAGTGAGGCGCCACACCCTCGCCGCTGTCCCGGATGCGCAGCACGAGTCGCTCCTGCTCGCGGCAGGCCTCGATGCTGATGTGACCGGGTTTGTTGTAGGGCGCGATGCCGTGACGCACGGCGTTTTCAACGAGCGGTTGCAGCAGGAAGTTGGGCACCATCGCAGCGAGCGTCTCGGGCTCGACGCGAACCGAGGTGGTAAGTCTGGCGCCGAAGCGCACCTGCTCGATGTCGACGTACTTCTGCAGCATCTCCAGTTCGTCCTTGAGCGCCACTTCCTGCTGACCGTTCGAATCGAGCGCGGTCCTGAGCAGATCGCCCAGGCGGTCCATCATGCGATCGGCCGCCTCGACATCGGTGTGCATGAGACCGGAGATCGCATTCAGCGTGTTGAAGAGAAAGTGCGGCTGGAGCTGGCGCTGCAGCGACTGCAGCTGCGCCTCGATCAACCGTGTCTCCAGGTGTGCGCCGTCCAGCGCGCGGCGTTC
>JBEBGB010001272.1:0-1171 GCA_040081675.1 Vicinamibacterales bacterium | reverse complement strand
TGTCCGCGCCAGCGCCACAAAGCCCGCTGCTCCCTCGTCGAGCGCGTCGACGGACTGGCCGGATGCGTCGAAGACGGCCAGCACCGGCACGCCGGTCACGGTCGTGGATGAATAGCCCTCGAACTGATCGCCGGCTCCAGACAACAGACCAGCGTCGCCGATGGCGAATTCGAGCCCCTTCTTGCTGCCGCCGAAGGTGCTGCCAGCGCGTGCCTTGTCACGCTGGCCCTCCATCGCGCGGTCGAACGACTCGCGATCGACGGTTGCGCCGCGCGTGGCTGCCGTGTCTTCGATGAAGTCGTACGGCACGCCGAAGGTGTCGTACAGCCTGAACGCGGCGTCACCGGAGACCGCACGCGACGGCGTCTCGAGCGCCCTCGCGATTTCTGCTTCGAGGCGGGGGAGACCATCCGTCAGAACCGTATCGAACCGATTCTCTTCGGCGGTGATCGTCTTCTCGATCATGTCGCGGTTGGCACGAAGCTCTGGATAGGCGTCGCCCATCTCGCGCGCGAGCACCGCCACCATCTGATGCAGGAAAGGCTCGGTCAGCCCCAGATGCTTCCCATGACGCATGGCGCGACGCATGATCTTGCGCAAGACGTAGCCGCGCCACTCGTTCGACGGGATGACGCCGTCAGCAATCAGGAACGTTGTCGCCCGCGCATGGTCGGCGACGACGCGCATGGAGATGTCGGTGTCGGGGTTGTCGCCGTAGCGGACGCCGGCCAGCTCTCCAACGCGTGCCAAGAGCGGCATGAAGAGGTCGGTGTCGTAGTTCGAGTCCTTCTGCTGAAGAACAGCGGTGATGCGCTCGAGCCCCATACCCGTGTCGATGGACGGCGCCGGCAGGGGAGTGAGCGTACCGTCTGCGCTTCGCTCGAACTCCATGAACACGTTGTTCCAGATTTCGATTTCCGGATCGGTGCCCGTGCCTCGGACGTAGTAGATTTCCGAGCAGCGGCCGCACGGTCCTGTGTCGCCCATCTGCCAGAAGTTGTCGTCCGAGCCGAGTTCCATGATGCGTTCAGCCGGCACGAACTTGCGCCAGATGTCGTACGCCTCGCTGTCCCTCGGAATGCCGTTCTCACCCTTGAACACCGACACGACGAGACGTTCGGCCGGCATCTTCCAGATGTCCGTCATCATCGTCCAGGCGAATTCGATGGCG
>JBEBGB010001271.1:0-1172 GCA_040081675.1 Vicinamibacterales bacterium | reverse complement strand
TCGCCTCAGTGTCCTCAGGCGAAAGCTTCGACACCAGGGAGGCCGCGACAATTTCGGAAGGCGAGACGATGGCCGCTATCGCGAGGTTTGGCACGCGTGTGGTTCCCGAGAAGGACCAGATCATCCGCGCGTGCCGTGAACGCAAGCAGCTGGTGCAAGGCCCAGACATCGACGCCTTCGAGCAGGAGTTTTCCCGGTTCCTCGGTGGCCAAGGCCACGTACGCACGGTCTCCACCGAGTACGGGCGTATGGCGCTCTACTTCATCCTCGAGGCCATGAACCTTCCGCCAGGTTCCGAGATCATTGTTCCGGCGCTGACGTTCTGGGTGGTTCCCGAGATTTGCCGCGTCGCAGGATTGAAGCTGGTGTTCGCCGACATCGACCCGGCGACCTTCACGCTCTGTCCGAAGGCGATGGAACGAGCGATCACGCCAAACACTCGCGCTGTGCTGCCGACGCACTTGTACGGCATGGCCTGCGACATGGACCCGATTCTGGATCTGGCGCGGCGACACAATCTGAAGGTCATCGAAGACTGCGCGCACTCGCTCGGCGCCATGTACAAGGGCCAGATGGTCGGGACGCACGGCGACGCAAGTTTCTTCAGCTTCCAGGCATTCAAACCGCTCAACACCTACGGCGGCGGCCTGGCGTGGGTGCGCGACAGAGAGCTTGCGCGGCTCGTCGGCGAGTTTGCGGACGGTGAAGCCTGGCCTACGGAGCAGCGCGTCGAGAGCATCCTGAAGGCTGGCTTCTGGCAACACACCTTCATCCGGCCCAAGGTCTTCACCTTCTCCTTGTTCCCCGTCTGGTGGGTTGCCTCGTTCACGGGTTCGAAACCCGAAGAGCGTCTCTGGGAGAAGACCCGGTCGCTCGACCCGCTGCCGGGTCACTATCGGGGCCGGTTCTCGAATGTGCAGGCGGCTCTTGGCAGAGCAGGTCTGGCGCGCCTGCCCGAGTTCATCGAACGCACCCGGCGTCACGCTCGAACGCTCGATCAGATGCTGGGCGACTTGCCGGGAGTGACGATCCCGCCAATTCCGGAAGGCCGGACACACGTGTATTACCAATACTGTCCATACGTCCCGGACAACAAGACCCTGGTGAAACGGTGCATTCGCCGCGGTGTGGACGTGGCGCCGATGCACGTCGACATCTGTTCGAAGATGGAC
>JBEBGB010001270.1:0-1172 GCA_040081675.1 Vicinamibacterales bacterium | reverse complement strand
TTCGGCGGCTGACGTGTTCGCGGCGCGTGACCTCATCCTGCAGCACGAGCCAGACCTGATGACGCTCGACCTCGAGATGCCAGGGATGGACGGCCTCACCTTTCTCGGCAAGGTGATGGAGCACAGGCCGATGCCCGTGATCATCGTGAGCGCGCTCACGGAGCACGGATCAGCAGCGGGCGTGAAAGCGCTGCAACTCGGCGCGATTGACGTCATCCCGAAGCCGGGCGTGGCGGGTTCGATGGCCACAGTGGCCGAAGCCATCGTCCAGCGTGTCGCGGCCCTTCGTGCCAGGCCGTTCAAGTTGCCGACGTCCGCGGCCGCACGCGACGGCGCGTCCACGCACGTGCCCGCGCGTCCGACCATGCGTCATGCGGGCTCGCTCATTCTGATTGGTGCGTCGACCGGCGGCACGCAGGCCATCGAGTCGTTGCTGACGCGTCTGCCTGCGGATGCGCCGCCGATTCTGATCGTGCAGCACATGCCGGCGTCGTTCACCAAAGCCTTCGCGGCCAGGTTGAATGACGTGTGTGCGCTGCAGGTTGCCGAATCGAAGGGTGGGGAACTGTTACAGGCGGGTCACGTCTACGTTGCGCCTGGCGGCCATCACATGGTGGTCGAGCGCGTCGGGACGCAGTTGCACGTCGCCCTGCGAGGAGGGCCCGCGGTTCATTACCAGCGTCCGGCGGTTGACGTGCTCTTTCTCTCGGCCTCGAAGCTCAGACACGTGCGCATTGTCGGCATCGTGCTCACCGGTATGGGGCACGACGGTGCGGACGGTCTGCTGGCGCTTCGGCAGGCGGGCGCTCAGACCATTGCCGAGGATGAGCAGTCGTGTGTCGTGTACGGCATGCCGAAGGAAGCCATTGCGCGAGGTGGTGCGCAACATGTGGCGACGTTGCTGCAGATGCCGCAGACCATTGCCGATTGTCTCGAGCAAGGTGCAACGTGTATCCCGGGTCCGGTAACGCCGTGATCGACTCGACGCCACCGGGCTTCAGCGGGGCGGGCGGCGCCCCGCGCGTGTTGCTGGTCGAGGACGAGGTGCTCGTGCGCGACATGGTGCGCACCTTTCTCGAGCGGGCGGGATACGACGTCGTGGCGTACGCGACGGCGGAAGAGGCGCTCGCTGCCGGAGGCGCGACCGGGGCCGATCTGCTGCTGACCGACGT
>JBEBGB010001269.1:0-1173 GCA_040081675.1 Vicinamibacterales bacterium | reverse complement strand
CGTCCGTAGGCCGCGCTCACCAGTGCACGCACATCATCTTCGGTCATGCCGGGAGCCAGCGCGGCGTAGACCGCTTGATAGCAGGCCAGCGTCGCACGACACGCAAGACGCATCAGCGCGACTTCATGATCGGACTTGATCATCCGGCAGCCGGCGACGACCGGCGTGGCACTGGCAACTTTGAGTGCGGGTGCAGCGGCGGCCAGACTGTCGGCGAACACGAACTTCGTCGTTTCCTCGATGCCGAGACGCCCGGTCGACATGCCGCGGTCGCGCAGCGCTTGTGATAAACGCGCGAACGGACTCTCGTCCTCCTGCCACGTGTGAACTTCCGCGGACCCGAGTGGTCCACCCTGCAGTTGCTCGCGCACGCGCTCTTCTTCGAACGCCGGGATGACGACGAAGGGCGTCGCACTTGCTGGGATGACGACGGCCATCAGCCGCTCGCTGTTGCCCCACCTCGCGCCCGCAAAGTAGGTCAACGACGTGCCGCCTGGGATGAGCACGGCGTCGAGCCTCGCGTCTTTCATCAGCGCGCGGGCCTGTTCGATGCGTGTGCGTCGTTCGTCAGCAGTGATTGGTGTTGCCTGAGCGCGCATCGAACTGAGCGCGACGATCGATGCTGGCAGGGCCCCGGTCCGAGTGTCACGCCCTTGCGCCCCGGCTGTGCGTGCAACGAGAGCGGCGGCCGATGCGGCGGCCGCTCGACCGAGCAGTCGACGACGGGAAATGGGCATCAGGCGTCGATTGTGCGCCGAGACAGGTGGCGGGTCAAAGTTCCGTGCGCTGCGAACGCGCCAGCAGGATGCGTCCTGAGTGTGCTGGGACTGGAGAGATGGAGGAGCTTGAAGGCGCGTCGATATCGATTCGATTCCGCGGGCTGACAGAGGCCTGGTCGTCTGGAGGCCGGACCGCGTCAACCATACGTGACGCGATCCGGCAACCGAGACAAGGAGCTACACCGATTCGAAGAGCGCGCTAGGGGAACGTGATGCCGTAGTACACGAAGAGCGCGCGGTTCTTGTAGTCGGCAGTGCCGTCCTCGAAGCTGTCGTTGCCGATGCTGTAGCCGATGTTCAGCAGGCCGCTGTGCGGCAACACCACCGAGATGCCCGGGGTGAAGTAGCCCCAGAAGTTCTTACCGCTCAAGTAGTCGGCCACGAAGCTGACCTT
>JBEBGB010000398.1:0-4906 GCA_040081675.1 Vicinamibacterales bacterium | reverse complement strand
TGCACCAACTCTATTGGAAAGGGCCACGGAGCGGCGATAGACTTTCGCCCATGTCCCACACCAACGCCATGTTTCGTTCGGCGGGAAGGGCAGCGGCACGCGAATGGCTGGGTGCCGCTGCCGGGGTCGTTTCAACTGGTGTTTCGCCCCAGCGGCAACGTCCGCGCCAAGCAAGACCCACACCCGACGCTGCATGCGTCGGCCCACGGGGTGGCGTTTGTGTGACCCAGTTGATACGGACTCTGGTTGTGGGAGCGGCGGTGTCTCTCCTGGCCGGTGGTCTCGCTGAGGCCAGAATCGTTAGCCTGACCATCACGCGGACCGAGTCGCCGACCTTCGACGGGACCGCTTTCGGCGACGTGGGCCCCTACGAAAAGCTGGTCGGGACGGCGATCGGCGAGGTCGATCCGAAGGACCCCACGAACGCGCCGATTGTGGACCTGGCCCTCGCCCCGCGCAACGCACGCGGCATGGTGGAGTACTCCACGCCGGTCTACATCCTGCGGCCCGTCCGTCCAGAACGAGGCAATCACCGAATCCTGTACGACGTGAACAACCGCGGCGACTTCGTTGCGCTCGGCCAATTCAACGACGCGCCGGCGACCAACGACCCGACCAAGGCCGTCGATGCTGGCCACGGATATCTGATGCGTATGGGCTACACCATCGTGCTCAGCGGGTGGGACGTGTCTGCCCCGAAGGCCGGGGGCCGCCTCGTGATGACCGTGCCGGTGGCCAGGAATGCCGATGGAACGCCCATCGTTGGGCTCTCCCTCGAGGAATTCGTGATCGATCGTGCGGACGTTCTCGAGCAGAGCGTGGCCTATCCAGCAACCGAACGGAGGCAGCCGCAGGCGGCGCTGACGGTTCGGGCCCATTACGAAGACGCGCCGATCCCAGTCCCTGCCGACGGATGGGAGTTCCTCGACGATCAGCGTGTGCGTCTGCTCCCGGCCGGCACACCGTTTCGCGCGGGCAGCCTGTATGAACTGACGTATGCCGCGAAGGACCCACTGGTCGCTGGACTTGCCTTTGCCGGCCTGCGCGATCTGTTGGAGTTCCTCCGCTACGAACCGCGAGACGATGGGGGACGGGCGAATCCGCTGGCGGGGCAGGTGCAGGCTATCTACTCGTTCAGCATGTCGCAGCCCTCCAGATTCCTGCACGACTTCCTGTACGCGGGTTTCAATGCAGACAGCCGCCGCAGGCGCGTGCTCGACGGCGTGGTCAGCTGGATCGGTGGTGCGAGCGGCGGTTTCTTCAATTACCGCTTCGCGCAACCGGGACGGACGCATCGCCAGCACATTGGCCGTCGGTATCCCGAGCGTGCGTTTCCCTTTGCCGACGCCACCTCGTTTGATCCGGTGACGGGCCGAACCGACGGTCGGCTGGTTGTGTGCGCAGCGACCGACACCTGTCCCCGCATCTTCGAGGTGAACTCGGAGAACGAATACTGGGCGAAGGCTGGTTCGCTGCTGCACACGGACACGAATGGGCGCGACCTCGCCGACCCTCCGGGCGTGCGGCACTTCCTCTTGTCGAGTCTGCCGCACAGCCGGGGGCGCGGGCCGACTGGAGTTGGTATCTGCCAGCTGCCGCAGAATCCACTCGTGGCCAATGCGACGCTTCGCGCTCTTCTTGTCGACCTGGACGAGTGGGTGACTCGCGGCGTTGAACCACCGGTGAGCCGCGTGCCTCGAGTGTCGGATGGCACGTTGGTCCCCTCTCTTCCGCAGTCGGCAGTCGGCTTTCCAGCCATTCCCGGGGTCATCTACAACGGACGGATGCACGAAGGCGACGTGTTCGACTTCGGCTTCTCAGTGACCCCTGGCGTTGTGAGCATCGTGCCTCCGAGGCGGGTTGGCGCGCCGTACCCGGCCCTGGTGCCGAAGACCGATGTCGACGGCAACGATATCGCCGGCGTGCGACAGGTCGAGATTGCGGTGCCCCTGGCCACCTTCACGGGGTGGGCGCTCCGAGCCGGCGCGGCGTCCGGCGACGGTTGTGACGCGTCTGGGCAGCAGATCGACTTCGCACCAACCAAAGCGGAACGCCTGGCCAAGGGCGATCCCAGGCCGTCGCTCGAAGAACGCTATCCCACCGCTGAGGACTACGTGTCCCGCGTGACCGCCGCAGCCCGGGCCCTTCAGGAACAGCGCCTGCTGCTGGCCGAGGACGTCGAGCGCGCCATCGCCAAGGCGCGTGAGGTCCGCTTCGCTCATCTGACGCGTTAAGTGGTTCCAGGCTCCGGCCGCGCCGCCGTCGGGAGACGAAACACGCTAACACGGACCACAGGGACAACGAACGGAGGGAAACCGCTCTTCAAGGAAGGAACCCTGAACTCTGTGTGGAACTCCGTGACAGCCAGCCGAGCCTGCCTGGCCAGCCCTGCCGGCCCGACGCTACGCTTCCGGCCTTCCTGACGTTCCGGCCAGCCCCGCCTGCCGAGCCCGCCCTTCCAGGCTCTGATGCCTGATACCTGATACCGACAAAGCCCTTATTTTATGGTAGTTTGTCGGATGCTTTGTTCTAACCTCTACCGCAAGGTGTGCGTTCCGGGCCTGGCCTGCCTGGGGCTGCTCCTTGCGTCGCTGCCGCTGGCGGCCCAGCCTCATGTGCATACACCGGATCAGCCGGACGGCACTGACAAGCCGACACCAGCCGCCGTCTCCCGCGAGCAGTTCCAGATTCAGCCGCAGCGTGCCGGGCGGCCCATTGCCGTCGACGGCGTGCTCAGTGATGAGGCGTGGCGCACCGCGCCGATGATCGACACCTTCACGCAGCAGGAACCGCTCAACGGTCAGCCTGCAACCGAGCGGACCGAAGTGAAAGTGCTGTACGACGCCGGCAATCTGTACCTCGCGGTGCATGCCTACGACTCGTCGCCCGACCACGGCGTCGCAACGGAGATGCGGCGTGACTCGTCGCGCATCCTGGATGAAGACAATTTTCAGGTCATTCTCGACACGTTCCGCGACTCGCGCTCCGGCTACATGTTCGTCACCAATCCGCTTGGCGCCAAGCTCGAACAGCAGATCTTCGAAGAGGGTGGCGGCAACGTCCGCGGGTCGGCATCAAACGTCAACAAGGACTGGAACGGCGTGTGGGACGTGGCGTCACGCCGCACCAGCGACGGCTGGACGGCCGAGATCGTCATTCCGATGGTGACGCTTCGCTCGCCTGATGTGCCGGTCCAGACCTGGGGCGTGAACTTCTCGCGCAACATCCGGCGCAAGAACGAGGTGGTCTACTGGTCGCCCATTCCCAAGCCGTACAACATCATGCAGGTCAGCATGGCCGGCACGATGAGCGGCATGACCGATATCAACCGCGGCCTCGATTTGCGACTCAAGCCGTACGTCACCGCTGGCACACGATACGACCGCAATGGATCGGTGTCCACGACCGACGCGCTGAAAGATGTTGGCGCCGACCTGAAGTACGGACTCGGGCACGGGCTTGCGCTCGACCTGACCGTGAACACCGACTTTGCGCAGGCGGAAGTGGACGAACAGCAGGTGAACCTCACCAGGTTCCAGCTGTTCTTCCCTGAGAAGCGCGATTTCTTCCTCGAGAACTCGGGGCAATTCACGGTCGGCACGCAGGGGCTCGAGCGTCAGATGGACTTGTTCTTCAGTCGCAGAATCGGCTTGTCTGATGCGGGCCAGCCGATCGGCATCAGGGGCGGTGCGCGCCTCACCGGCAAGATGGGCAGCAACAACATCGCGGTGATGGACCTGCAGACCGAGGAATTCGGCGGCCAGCCGGCCGACAATTTCCTGATCGCCCGCTACAGCAAGGACATCAACCGGCGCTCGAAGTTCGGCGGGCTGTTCATCAACAAGGAGTCGGTCAACTCGGCAAAGTTCAATCGCGTCGTCGTGGCCGATGCGCTCTTTGCGCCGACGCGCGCCTTCTCGGTGCATACGATCGCTGCGAAGTCGTCGACGCCGGGCGTGTCCGCTGACCAGAACGCGTACCACGCACGCGCCCTGTACCTGGACACGAAGTGGCAGACGTACGCGGAGTTCTCGCAGATCGAAGCGGGCTTCAACGACGAGGTCGGTTTCATTCCCCGCAAGGGCATCCGCCAGACGAAGGTCCACCTCGAACGCAACCCGCGGCCCGGTGGTCTCATTCGCGTCATGGAACCGATGTTCAACGTGATTTACACCACCGACATGAACAACCGGTTGTTGACCCGCCGGATTCACCACATGGTGGGGACCCGTTTTCAGAACGGTGCCTATCTGAATGTGTTCTTCAATCGCTGGTTCGACCAGATCGACGCGCCGTTCAAGGTGCAGACCGTGACGATCCCGACGGGGACGTACCGCTACCACGAACTCAATCTCGTGCTCAATTCGAACCCGGCTCGGAAAATCTACGAGCAGTTTTCGTACTCGCCCCAGACCTACTACGGAGGCAATCGCACGGACACGTCGGGAACGGTGGGCGTCCGTCTGAGCCGTCGCGCGTCTGGCGAGTACTCGTTGCAGCGCAACGATGTCAATGGCCCGTGGGGGGCGTTCGTCGTCAACCTGAGTATCCTGCGCCTGGATTTTGCGCTCTCACCCAGACAGACCGTTCGCACGTTGTCCCAATACAACTCGCTCACACGGCAACTGTCGACCAGTGTCCGCTACAACTTCATCTACCGGCCTGGAAGCGATATCTACGTGGTGTACGACGAATTGCAGACCGACGCGCTCGGTCGCCCGCAGGCGCGCAATCGCCAGTTCGTCGTGAAGTCGACGTATTTGCTCTCGCGGTAGCGGGCAGGCAGGGCCGGCAAGGCGGGTAGGGCTGACCTGCCGGGTGATTTTCGGCCCATCTGAAGCTTGAGAGAATGGCCCCTCGGCCACACGAGGGAGCCATGCGCAAGACGCGATTCAGTGAGGAGCAG
>JBEBGB010001268.1:0-1174 GCA_040081675.1 Vicinamibacterales bacterium | reverse complement strand
GCTCGCGTGGCCCAGTTGACGCACGAGGGCGTGGCAACCGTACTCGTCCTGGCGCTCCTCGCGCACTGGGGCCTGATCGTCCGGCATCAACGCATTCACAAAGACAGATACGTCCATCGAATGCTGCCGTTCACGCATCAGCGCTAAGAGGTCTTGGGAGCTGGTTGCAAAAGACCACAGGCACTACCACAGAGGGCACGGAGCGGAACCGAGAACACCGAGAATGCGAACTAAATTGAGCCGTGTCTTCCGTTTGTTTCCGTGGCCACCGTGGTAGTGCTCTAGTTTCGAAACGCACTCTCGGATTCGTGTAGCGTCGTTCCTGGTTCTTGGTCCGTCTCTTTACTGAACCGGAATCCTCAACGCCGGGAAGTGCTGTTCGTACCGTTCCATGAACGCCTGGAACGAGTACGCGTGGCTCTGCCCGCCAAGATGCTCGAGCGCATACGTTGCGGCCACGCTGCCAATTTGAGCCGACTCACCATAGCCGAGCCCCATCGCCAGTCCCTTCATGAGCCCGCCGCGGAAGGCGTCGCCAACTCCGGTCGGATCGACGATGCGCGTGGGTGCGACAGCCGACACGTTGATGGTGCTGCCCGCTGTGATGATGGTGGACCCGTGTTCGCCCTTGGTGACAATGAGCGCATCAGTCTGCTGAAGGATGGTCTCTTCGCTCAGTCCGGTCTTCTGCTTCAGGATCTCGTACTCGTAGTCGTTGCAAATCACGATAGGCGCACCAATGGTGCCGTCCTTCAATTCATCGCCGGACATGCGTGCCACCTGTTGACCCGGATCGAAGATGTACCTGATGCCGAGCGCGCGGCACTCCTCGGCGTACTGCACCATGGCGCCCGGGTCGTTTGGCGACACAATCGCCAGACCGCAGTCGTCGACGCCGCGAAAAGACAGTTCGCCCGCATTGGCCATGGCACCGGTGTAGAACGACGCGATCTGGTTGTTGTGCTGATCGGTGCTGCAGAAAAACGATGCCGTGAACTTGCCGTCCACTTGCCTGGTCAGCGACGTGTCGACTCCGGCTGCCTCGAGCCACTGGCGGTAGTCGCCGAAGTCCTCGCCGGCTGTCGCCATCAGCAACGGTCGTTCTCCGAGCAACGCGAGGGTGTACGCGATGTTCGGTGCGCAACCGCCGCGTCGCTTGTCCATCGAGTCGACG
>JBEBGB010001267.1:0-1174 GCA_040081675.1 Vicinamibacterales bacterium | reverse complement strand
TCCCCAAATCGCCAATTCCCCAAATCGCCAATTCAAGTCACTTTCCCTCGGGCCGCAGCGTGACCTGCACATAGCGGTTCAAGTTCAGGTACTCGCGAGCCGCGTCGCGTAGCGCGGTTGTCGTCATCCGATCGTAGAGCACCTTGGGATTGAAGACGTCGGCCACATCCTCGCCGTACTCGACCCTCGTGGTCATCTCGTTGAGGAGGTCGGCGTTTTCCTGAAAGCCTGTTTCCAGCTCGCGATCGAAGGCCGTGCGCGCACCCGCGAGTTGACCGCTCGACGGACCCTCCTGCGTGAAGTCGCGAATCACCTTCAAGGCGGCGGTGGTGAGCGCGTCCACACGGGCTGGGTCGCAGCTGAATCCGACAGAGATCTGATACTCCGGCGTCGGATACTTCGTGAACTTCGGCTCGACGCTGACGCCGTAAGTGCCGCCGAGATCTTCGCGCAAGGTCTGATGGAGATTCCCGCCCAGCATCTCGCTCATCGTCGTCAGCAGGAGCCGGTGCATCGGGTCGTTCTGGAACGGTCCGTTGAACACGATGGCGACCTGGCTTCGAGGCTCCACACCTTTGACCACCTGGCGCGAAACGATGCCTGACGGCGGACGAACCCCGCGATCGGCCGCAGCCTCGACACGATGAATCGACGGCAGACTGGCCAGATAGCGCTCGACCAGCGGCTTCATGATCTCCGGGTCGAAGCTCCCGACGAAGACAAACGTGAAGTCGCTGGCGTCAGCGAAGCGATTCTTGTGAAAGGCCAGCGCGCGATCGAGGCTCATCTGATCCACCGATGCCGGAGTGAGCGGACGTGCGCGTGGGTGATCCTGCGTGAGCGCAGAGACGACAGCCTGGCGAAACGCGGTTTCGGGCCGCGCCTGCTGGTTGGCCAACATCGGTCGAAGCCGCGTCTTGAGTGCCTCGAACTGTGCCGGGTCGGCGCGTGGCGCCGTGAAGTTCAGGTAGATGAGCTGAAACATCTTCTCGACGTCTTTCTTCGTCGAGCCGCCCCGCAGCCCTTCCTCGATCTCGCCGATGTACGCCTGCACGCCCGTGGACACACCGGCCAGGACCTTGTTCAGATCGAGGCTCGAGAACGACCCGAGTCCGCTGTCGGCCAGAATCTGTTCTGCCACCGCGGCAGACACCAGGTCCTGATCGCTCGCCAG
>JBEBGB010001266.1:0-1176 GCA_040081675.1 Vicinamibacterales bacterium | reverse complement strand
AATATTTGTATCAGACGGTTGCCTAACATGCAAATGGAGCCGTCACGCTCGGTCCGCTCCCGCGTCCCTACGCGTGCGGCTCATTTGCGGCGTTAGACGTACAAACCCGATCTTCTTGGTCTTGCTCCTTCGAAGAAGCTTCACGCTCGCGCATCCGCAGTCATGCGCTTGGTCAACGTGGCCACCCTCGCGAGCCCTTCCGTGCATTCAGCATTCGAGGGTGACGCC
Organism: Vicinamibacterales bacterium; assembly: GCA_040081675.1. Classification (GTDB taxonomy): domain Bacteria; phylum Acidobacteriota; class Vicinamibacteria; order Vicinamibacterales; family CAVVIG01; genus CAVVIG01. Next base: position 948 of record JBEBGB010001266.1, on the reverse strand, counting down.
CGCACCGCGCGCCTTCGCCAGCATTCGTCAGGTGTGGGGCCACGGTCGCATCGGCTGCGAGGTCATCGCCGTGCTTGCAACATCGCCGTGCACGACCGTCTCGTGTCGAGCCATCAGGCTGCGGGCCGTGGCTTCGGGCTCAGATCGGCGCGCGGCGACGGGCGCGAAGTCGGCGCGCATCGTCGGCCATCTTGGGTTCAGGTACGCTCGTCGCGGGAGCCGAGTTCGAGCAGTGGTGAGTCTCGCCGCATACAGCTCCGACGTCGGTCAAGGCAAGCGTTGCCTCCTTCGACGTGTCTGTCCACAGCGACGGGCACCCTCCTTCGCGACGTCTAACTCCGGCTGCACCAGACGCCCGGCTCGGGGGTATTATCGCGTCGCCCGGCGCTGGTGAGCCGGGGCGTTAGACGTACAAAACCAGATCTGTTGGTCTTGCTCCTTCGAAGAGTCTTCACCCCCGTGCATCTTCGTTATTCGCCGCCGGTCAACGCGATGCCTCTCGCGAACAACACGGTGGCTTCCGCAATCGGCGGAGACGCCCGCACCGCGCGCCTTCGCGAGCACTCGTCGGGTGTAGGGCCACGGCCGCATCAGCTGCGAGGTCGTCGCCGTACTTGGAGCATCGTCGTGCACCATCGTCTCGTGTCGAGCCATCAGGCGGCGGGCCGTGGCTTCGGGTTCAGACCGGCGTGCGGCGACGGGCGCGAAGTCGGCGCGCATCGTCCGCCACGTTGGGTTCAGGCACGCTCGTCGCGGGGCTGTGGTCGAACACTTGTGAGTCTCGCGGCACGCAGCTCCGTCGTCGGTCAGCGCAAGCATCTCCTCCTTCGACGCGTGTGCCCGCAACGAGAGCGCGTCCCTCCTTCGCGACGTCTAACTCCGGCTGCACCAGACGCCGGGCCCGGGAGTATCATCGCGTCCGCCGGCGCTGGTGAGCCGGGGCGTTAG
>JBEBGB010001265.1:0-1176 GCA_040081675.1 Vicinamibacterales bacterium | reverse complement strand
GCTGCTCCACATGTAGAGGGCGGCAGCCCACACGAAGTACACGACGATGCTGAGGTTCGTCAGTTGAATCGCGAGCCAGACGTTGGTCCGCCCGGTCAGCACCTGGAACCGGCGACACAGGCCTTCGGTCCAGTCGACGATGGCTGAGTCGATGAACGTCATTTGTCTCTGTCAGACCCCAACTTTCAGTCAGACCCCAACTTTCACCGAAAGGTTCCCGGCCGCGTTCGTCGTTTGGGCGATGCGGTGTTCCGGCAGCTCGCCAGCCTTCCGCGAGAGCGTCATCGCAACCAGAATTCCGAACAGGACGATCGCGCCAAACGTATACGGAGAACTGGCCTCGTAGATGAGCGCCAGCCTGTGACCGCCGAACACGAGCGGCAAGAGCGTCGCGGGCGCCGCCGTCGCCAGAAGGCCGACCAGGATTCTGCGACGGTCGAGTGCTGGTCGCGCGTGAGACCAGAGTGTGACCAGCGCGATCACCGGCACATACAACGCGACATAGTATCGCCGCTGCGTGTGGGGGGACGCGAGCACCACGCCAGTGACGACGATGCAGAATTCGAGCATCCGCGCGACCGGATCGGTCGACTCTCGCCAGACGGCAGCAAGGCTTGCGAGCCCGAGGCCAATCAGTCCGACCAGCCAGATCGCGTTGACCGTGGACATGGGCACATCGGCCACGTTCGCGCGAATGTGCGATGAATCCTCCAGTCCCGGCGTCAGGTACCGAACGACGATGCCTCGCAGCGAGTAGTTGTCGCCTTCATCCACCTTTTCCATCGCGTAGGTCGCGAACGCTCGCAGTTGCCGGACGTTTCCGGCGGTCCCCATCACGACGGCCGGCAGCACCACGAGCGCGCCAACCATGGCGACCGTCGTGAAGCAGACTGCGGAGCGTCGGCGGATCGCGAAGTACCCAAGCAGCGCGAGAGGCGTGAGTTTCGTGGCAATGGCCAACGCCAGCGCAAGCGACGGCGTCACCACTTTGCCGGCTTCCACCCGCTCGTAGGCGAAGACCATGAGCGCTACTACAAAGAAGTGCGCGTTGCCGAAGCGCAGTTCCTCGACGACGTACCCGCCGACCACGAGAAACGAGACCATGAACGCGCGCCACCCCCACGTGGTCGCGCCCATACGGCGCGCGACGGTGCTGCCCACCCACCAGAGCGCGGC
>JBEBGB010000397.1:0-4918 GCA_040081675.1 Vicinamibacterales bacterium | reverse complement strand
GGTATCGACCCGGCCAAGGTCGTGATCAACATCGAGCGGTTCGGCAACACGACGGCCGCAACCATACCTCTCGCGCTCAACGACGCACGGACAGATGGTCGCCTGAAGAAAGGCGACCTCGTGTTGCTGGCATCCGTAGGTGCAGGATTTACTGTGGGGTCTGTGTTGCTGCGCTGGGGTTTCTGAGCGACACGTGCCGTCGGATGTTGCCGACGATCGGGCGTAGGGCGTGATCATCTACAAGATCGTTCCGGTCGCACTGTGGCGCGACGCTGAAGAAGCCGGCGTCTTCGCTGGCTCGCCCGTGGACGTGCGTGACGGTTTCATTCACTTCTCGACGCAGGCACAACTGGCCGAGACTGCAGCGAAGCACTTCGCCGGGCAACGGGATCTGCTGCGTGTGGCCGTTGACGCGGACCGTCTCGACTTGCGGTGGGAGCCGTCGCGGGGCGGCGACGTGTTTCCCCATCTATACGGTGTGTTGCCGTTGTCGGTGGTTGCGTCGGTCGAATCCTTCGAGCCGCCAGCCGGACCGGGCGCCCCTTCACGAGTGTTCCTGCTCTCACCCGCGAACTGCTCGGGGAAACGCGCACAACAGTTACTTCGACCTGATGCGCGCGGAGAGCTGGCCACGCGTCTCCGAAGCGACCAGGGGCTCGCGCTCGGTGCGCTGTTCGCGTTCATGAGCGGCTTGTACTTTCGAGGCAAGCTCGCCTACGCCACCCGGTTTGCCGCGCCGCCCCGCGCCGATCATCCCGCCGTCGGGTCTGGTGTGCACATCATCACGCCTAATGGCGGCCTTCGCGACCCGAGCACCATCGTTCGACACGACGATGTGATCGCCTTCTCGAAGGTCTCCATTGATGTGGAGAACAGCGCCTATCGACAACCTCTGGAAGATAGTGCGCGGCGGCTCAGTGCCGCGCTCGACGTCGGTCAAGTCGTGTTGCTCGGCAGCATCGCCTCGCCGAAGTATGTCGACGTGCTGCTCGAGATCTTCGGCACGCGGCTGTGTTTTCCGTCCTCGTTCGTTGGACGCGGCGACATGAGTCGAGGCGGTTTGCTCCTGCGGCAGGTGGCGTCAGGCGAAGAACTCGACTACGTGCCCGTCGCTGGAGCGGTGAGGCATGGTGCCCGACCGCCGAAGCTTGTGCCGATAGGAGCGGACCACGCCACCGGACGTCAGCCCACGCTCGGCGGCGCGTCGCGACGAACCGCGTCGCGGCACGGGCGAGGCAAGGGCTGATGGAGGCGCCGCGAATACCAAGAGACGTTGACGCGGCCACTCTGCACGTCGACGGCCACGATGTGCGCCTCACCAATCTGCGCAAGGTGTTTTGGCAAGAACTCGGCATCACCAAGGGCGACTTGCTTCAGTACTACCTCGATGTCTCGACAGTCCTGCTGCCCCACGTTCGCAATCGCGCCATGGTGATGAAGCGCTATCCGAACGGTGCCAGTGGCGACTTCTTCTTCATGAAGCGTGCACCGTCGCCGCGTCCAGACTGGGTCGAGATCTGTCCAATCGAACACGGTCCGGAGAAGACGATCGACTTTCCCATGGTGCAGGACCGCGCGTCGCTACTCTGGGTCATCAACCTCGGATGCATCGATCTCAATCAGTGGTTCGCCACGTGCGACGATGTGGACAAGCCAGACTATGTGCATTTCGACCTCGATCCCGGAAACGGGGCGACATTCGACAACGTACGCGAGGCAGGCCTGGTGCTCGAGGAGGCGCTTGATGCGCTCCAGATGCCGTCCGTGGTGAAGACCACTGGTTCAAAGGGGCTGCACGTGTACGTCCCCATCGTGCGCGGACCCGAGCAGAAGGACGTGTGGACGTTTGCGAAGGCGCTCGCGAAAGAGCTGGCTACACGACACCCTGCTTTGCTGACGGCTGAGTACCGCGTGGCAAAGCGTCCGCATGGACGCGTGCTGGTCGACTACAACCAGAATGCCTGGGGTCAGACGCTGGCGTCGATCTATTCTGTGCGGCCGCGTCCAGAAGCGACGGTATCCACACCCGTCAGCTGGAAGGAGGTCGACGGCGGCGTGAGAGTTGAGGACTTCACCATTCGCAACGTACCCGAGCGCGTGGCCAATATGGGCGACCTCTGGAAGCCGCTGCTCGAGAAGCGCGGGCGGTTCGACCTGGGGAGATTCGTCTGAGGCGCAAGGATTTGGGTGGGCCTGGAAGGTTGGGAGGGCCGGGAGGCCGGGAAGGCCAGGAAGGTCGGGAGGGTCCGGAAAGTCACCGCGGGAGGCGGCGTACCCATCTCGGTGAGCGACGACGCCCGGCAGCGGCGCGTCAAGGCGCGACGACCTGTGGTGAGCGGTCGTTTCACATCCATGAAATCTGACTACGTCGTGAACAGATTTCATGGTACCGTGGAATGGTGTTCGGACGTGACGACCATGTGACCGCCATTCGCAGGCTCCTCAGACGTCAGCCGGTCGTGGGACTGCTCGGGCCACGTCAGATCGGCAAGACCACGGTGGCTCGTGCCCTCGCCGAGACTGCAGGTGGCACCACGACGTCGTTCGACCTCGAGGATCCGGCCGATGCCCGACGTCTCGACGACGAGGCCACGGTCTTGACTGCGCTTCGCGGCCTGGTGGTCATCGATGAAGTGCAACGGCGCCCCGACCTGTTTCCCGTGTTGCGAGTCCTGGCGGATCGACCGCGCCGCCCGGCAACGTTCCTGGTGCTTGGAAGCGCTTCGCCGCATCTGCTCAAACAGAGCTCTGAATCGCTGGCGGGGCGCGTGACGTACCACGAGTTGGACGGCTTTGGTCTCGACGACGTGGGCGCAAAGACGTGGCGCAAGCTGTGGCTGCGGGGTGGGTACCCTCGAAGCTTCCTGTCTCGCACCGACGACGACAGTTGGGCGTGGCGTGGCGATTTGCGCCGCTCGTACGTCGAACAGGATCTTCCCGCGCTTGGACCCGGGTACCCCGCACGCACGATCGAGCGCGTCTGGGAAATGCTTGCGCACTATCACGGCCAGCTGTGGAATGGCTCGGAGATAGGGCGGTCGTTCGGCGTGTCGCACACGACGAGCCGGCGGTACCTCGACCTGCTGGTCGACACCTTCATGATCCGCGTGCTGCCGCCGTGGTCCGGGAACATGGGGAAGCGGCTTGTGAAGACGCCCAAGGTGTACTTTCGCGACGTCGGCATGTTGCATCACCTGCTGGGCATCCGCAATGCCGACGATCTGGCCAGGCACCCCAAGGTCGGCGCGTCGTTCGAGGGGTTTGCGATCGATGCCGTGATCCGACGCCTGGGCGCCGAGAGGCGTGATTGTCACTTCTGGGCTACGCACCAGGGTGCGGAGCTCGACCTGCTCGTGGTCAGGGGCCGCACGCGACTGGGCTTCGAGATCAAGCACACGGTGGCGCCCGAGGTGACCAAGTCGATGCGGATCGCGCTGGCCGAGCTCGCCCTGGATCGGCTGGACGTGATTCATGTCGGCAAGGAGACGTATCCACTGACCGACCGCATTCGAGCGGTGGCATTCGATCACGTGCACCGAGACGTGCTGCCCTTGAAGTAGGCACCAGCCATCGTCTCAGGATGCCGCGCGTATGGTGGACCTTCACCGACAGTGTCGGAGCAGGACGGACCGAGCGCGAGTCTCTCTGACGTCTTGATGTCCGCCTGGAAGACCTTCCGCTCCCTGTCATAGGCGGCGCAGACCGGCGTTCCGTTGTTGAAGATCACGTTCGCTGCGCCTCGGTCGGCCACTGCCCGCGGGGTAGGATCGGAGCGTCGTGCTGGTCAGCGAATTCGACTTCGGTCTTCCCGCCGAACTGATTGCCCAGGAGCCGCCGCTCGAGCGCGGCACGTCCCGGCTGCTACGGATCGATCGCCGCAGCGTGGCACTGTCGCATCACACGATGTCGGACCTCCCGGCGTTGCTCGAACCGGGCGACCTGCTGGTCGTGAACAACACGCGCGTGTTTCCCGCGCGGTTGCTCGGACACCGTGATCCGAGCGGCGGAGCAGTCGAGTGCCTTCTCGTCACAAGGCTCGAGGCGGCGGATGCCTCCGGTGCAGAGTTGTGGGAAGCACTCGTGCACCCGGGGCAGAAGTTGAAGCCGGGCGCGCGAGCAGTGTTCGAAGGGCCGACCACGGTGCACGCGGAAATGCTCGAGCGCCGCTTCTTCGGTCGCCGGGTCGTGAAGCTGTGGACCTCCGACGGTTCGCCCGTGGATTCCGCAGTCGATGCCATCGGTCATATGCCGTTGCCTCCCTACATCAAGAGGCCCGACACCGGCAGCGACCGCGAGCGCTACCAGACCGTGTATGCGCAGGCACGCGGTTCGATTGCCGCCCCGACCGCCGGGCTTCACTTCACGCCGTCCCTTCTGAACGCCCTCGAAGCACGGGGCGTCGAGCGCACGGAGATCACGCTGCACGTCGGCTACGGAACGTTTCAACCGATTCGCGTGGACGAAGTCGAGGCACACCGTATGGAGTCGGAGCAGTTCGAGATCTCCGAGGAGGCCGCGTCAGCGATCAATGCCGCGCTCGACACGGGCCGTCGCGTCATCGCCGTCGGAACGACCACGACGAGGACGCTCGAATCGGTGGCGCGTCACCATCAGGGGCGGATCGTCGCCGGGCGGGGGGCGAGCGATTTGTTCATCTACCCCGGGTTCGAGTTCAAGGTGCTCGGTGGACTCGTGACGAACTTCCATCTGCCCCAGTCGTCGCTCCTGATGCTGGTGTCGGCGTTCGGTGGCCGCCAGGCCGTGCTGCACGCCTACCGGGAAGCGGTTGCACAGCGCTACCGCTTCTACAGCTACGGCGACGCCATGCTCGTCATCTGAGACAGCTCGGGCGCGTCCAGAGGCGGGCACCTGCCAGTCCGCCCGCCGATCGACGCGAAGGCAGGTCGGGCAGGTCGGG